>NZ_JBHXSC010000052.1:0-51788 GCF_042716505.1 Streptomyces sp. NPDC058674 | reverse complement strand
GCGCCGGGCTCCCGCCCGCGGCGTCCGCCCGGCGGCCCGCCGGTCCCGCGCCCGGGACGGCGTACGGCCGCGGCGGCGCCGTCCCGCGCGGGGCCGACCCCGCGCGGGGGACCCCGTACGGGCGCCGCAGGCCCTGGCAGGCGCCGGAGGCCACCCGCGGCAACGCCCTGCACGCGGGGGCCTGGTGGCTGTGGGCCCTCGGGCTCGCCACCGCCGCCTCCCGCACCACCAACCCCCTGCTCCTCGGGCTGGTCGTCGGCGTGGCCGGCTACGTGGTCGCGGCCCGGCGCACCGCCGCCCCCTGGGCCCGGTCCTACGGGGCGTTCCTCAAGCTCGGCCTGGTCGTCATCGGCCTGCGCCTCGTCTTCTCCATGCTGCTCGGCTCCCCCATCCCCGGCTCGCACACGCTGTTCACCCTCCCCGAGGTCCCGCTGCCCGCCTGGGCCCAGGGCATCCGCTTCGGCGGCCGGGTCACCGCCGAGCAGCTGGTCTTCGCCTTCTACGACGGCGCCAAGCTGGCCGCCCTCCTCGTCTGCGTCGGGGCGGCGAACGCCCTCGCCAATCCGGCCCGGCTGCTGAAGTCCCTCCCGGCCGCCCTCTACGAGGCCGGGGTCGCCGTCGTCGTCGCCATGACCTTCGCGCCGAACATGGTCGCCGACGTCGTCCGGCTGCGGACCGCGCGCCGGCTCCGGGGCCGCCCCACCGGCGGGGTCAAGGCCGTCCTCCAGATCGGCCTGCCGGTCCTGGAGGGCGCCCTGGAGCGCTCGGTGGCGACCGCCGCGTCGATGGACGCGCGCGGCTACGGCCGCACGGCACAGGTCCCGCCCGCCGTCCGGCACACCACCAACGTCCTCACCCTGGGCGGCCTGCTCGGGATGTGCGCGGGCACGTACGGCCTGCTGGCCGCGCAGGGGGCGGCGTACGGCCTTCCCGTGCTCGGCATCGGCCTGATCCTGGCCCTGGGCGGGCTGCGCCTGGGCGGGCGCCGGTCGGCGCGCACCCGCTACCGGCCCGACCGCTGGGGCCCGCGCGCCTGGCTGGTCGCCGGATCGGGGGCGGTCGTCGCCGCCCTCCTCGTCCACGCGGGCACCGCCGACCCGGACGGCCTGCACCCGGGCGTGGTCCCGCTGGCCTCACCCGACCTCCCGCTCTGGCCGGCGGCCGCGATCCTGATCGGCCTGCTTCCCGCCTTCGTGGCCCCCGTACCGCCCCAGGAGGCGTCGCAGTGATCAGTTTCGAGCAGGTGTCGGTCACCTACCGGGGCGCGGACGCCCCCTCCCTCCGGGGCGTCGACCTGGTCGTCCCGGAGGGCGAGCTGACGCTCCTCGTCGGCCCGTCGGGGGTCGGCAAGTCCACCCTGCTGGGCACCGTCTCGGGGCTGGTCCCGCACTTCACCGGCGGGACGCTGCACGGGCGGGTGACGGTCGCGGGCCGTGACACGCGCACGCACCGGCCCCGCGAGCTGGCGGACGTAGTGGGCACGGTGGGACAGGACCCGCTCGCGCACTTCGTGACGGACGTGGTGGAGGACGAGCTGGCGTACGGGATGGAGTCCCTGGGCCTGGCGCCCGCCGTGATGCGGCGCCGGGTGGAGGAGACCCTCGACCTGCTCGGCCTGAACGAGCTGCGCGACCGGCCCATCGCGACCCTCTCGGGCGGCCAGCAGCAGCGGGTGGCGATCGGCTCGGTCCTGACCCCGCACCCGAGGGTGCTGGTCCTGGACGAGCCGACGTCCGCGCTGGACCCGGCGGCGGCGGAGGAGGTACTGGCCGTCCTCCAGCGGCTGGTCCACGACCTCGGCACCACCGTCCTGATGGCGGAGCACCGCCTGGAGCGGGTGGTGCAGTACGCGGACCGGGTGCTGCTGCTGCCGGCCCCGGGGGCGGCTCCCGTCCTGGGCGCCCCGGCCGAGGTCATGGCCGTCTCGCCGGTCCACCCGCCGGTGGTGTCCCTGGGCCGCCTCGCGGGGTGGTCCCCGCTGCCCCTCTCGGTCCGCGACGCCCGCCGCCTGGCCGCCCCGCTCCGCGCCCGCCTCACCGCCGCCCCCGCTCCCACCGCCACCCCCACTCCCACCCCGGAAACCTCCCCGGCCCATGCCGCACACCCGGCGCCCGAGTCCGCTTCTGGCCTGCTCGGCGGACGGCTGACCCGTCCGGCCCCGCCGGCGTGTGAGGCGCGGGGGTCCGGGGGCGCAGCCCCCGACAGCGGAGCCCCCGGCCTGTTCGCGCGCCTGCTCCGGCGGAACGCGCCCCCCGCCGAAGCCCCCGGCCCGGGGCACGACACGGGGCGCCCCGCAGGACCGGCCGAGGCCAGAAACCTCACCGTCCGGCGCGGCCGCGCAGAGGTCCTGCACGGCATCGACCTGAGCGTGGCCCCCGGCGAGGTCATCGCCCTCATGGGACGCAACGGCGCCGGCAAGTCCACCCTGCTGTCCGCCCTCGTCGGCACGGTCGCCCCCGCCTCCGGCTCCGTGGCCGTCGGCGGCCGCACGCCCCACCGCACCCCGCCGCACGAGATGGTCCGCCGGGTGGGCCTCGTCCCGCAGGAGCCGCGCGACCTCCTGTACGCCGACACGGTCGCCGGCGAGTGCGCCGCCGCGGACTCCGACGCCGGCGCCGCCCCCGGCACCTGCCGCGGCCTGGTCACCGCCCTGCTCCCGGACGTGGCCGACGACACCCACCCCCGCGACCTCTCCGAGGGCCAGCGGCTGGCTCTCGCCCTGGCCCTGGTGCTGACCGGGCGCCCCGCACTGCTCCTCCTCGACGAGCCCACCCGCGGCCTGGACTACGCCGCCAAGGCCCGCCTGATCGAGATCCTGCGGGCCCTGTCGGCGGAGGGCCACGCCATCGTGCTGGCCACGCACGACGTGGAGCTCGCCGCCGAGCTGGTGCACCGGGTGGTGATCCTGGCGGGCGGCGAGATCGTCGCCGACGGTCCGACGGCCGAGGTCGTCGTGTCCTCGCCCGCCTTCGCGCCGCAGGTGGCGAAGGTCCTGGCGCCGGGTCACTGGCTCACGGTGGGCCAAGTCGCCGACGCCCTCGACACCGCGGGCTCCCCGGGAGCCACCCGGGGAGGCACTCCGTGAGCCGCGCCGTGAGCCGTCCCGTGCGGATCGGCCCGCGGGCCGCCGCGGCCCTGGTCCTGGTCACCCTGATCGGCATCGCGGCGTTCGGCTGGCCGCTCCTGGCCGACCGGCAGTCCGGGCTCGCCCACTCCCAGGACGCCCCCTGGCTCTTCGCCGCGCTGCTGCCCCTGCTGGTCGCCGTGGTCGTCGCGACCATCGCGGACGACGGCATGGACGCCAAGGCCGTGGCGATGCTCGGTGTCCTGGCGGCCGTCGGGGCGGCGCTGAGACCGCTGGGTGCGGGGACGGCGGGCCTGGAGCCGATGTTCTTCCTGATGGTGCTCAGCGGCCGGGTCCTGGGACCCGGCTTCGGCTTCGTCCTGGGCTCGGTGACGATGTTCGCGTCCGCGCTGCTGACGGGCGGGGTGGGTCCGTGGATGCCGTTCCAGATGCTGGCGCTGGGCTGGTTCTCGCTGGGCGCGGGGCTGCTACCGGGCCCCGAGCGGATCCGGGGGCGGGCGGAGCTGCTGATGCTGGCCGCGTACGGCTTCGTCGGTTCGTTCGCGTACGGCACGGTCATGAACCTCCAGGGCTGGGTGATCCTGCAGGGCATGGGGCAGGGCGTCTCCTTCCACCCCTCGGAGCCGGTGGGGGCGAATCTGGCGCGGTTCGTCGCGTACTGCCTGGCGACCTCGGTGGGCTGGGACCTGGGGCGGGCCGCGCTGACGGTCGTACTGACGCTGACGCTCGGGGCCACGCTGTTGAAGGCCTTGCGGCGGGCGACCCGTAAAGCGGCGTTCGGTGCCCCGATTTCCTTTGATTCGGGGGTTTAGTCCGTTTTCGACTACCCCCTCAACAGGGTACGTACGGTTGCGGAGCGTGAGATCCGGGCCGGTCGGCGGTGACCCGCCCCACAGGACGTGCGTCACATACGAGCAGGCCTAGTAGCCCCCGAACGTCCCCTGAAGACCCCCTCGAACCGGTCGCCACCTGCACGGACGGTGATCGCGGCCGAGGGGGGCCGATCCGCCCCGACTGCGAGGCCCACTAGTAAGAGGGGACGTTGCCACGCCGTCGGGGCGTCTGTAGAACTGGATGAGTCGCAAGGCGGCACGGGTGCTTCACCCCCCGCCGACGAACCCCTCTCCACCGCGTGAGTGGCTCACGCATGCCTCCGGCATGCCTGCGGCTGATCCTGTCCCCTGTGAAAGGCATTCCGTGTCCCACACCGTCATCCGCCGCATCGCCGCTTCCAAGAAGACCTTCGTGGGCTCCGTCCTCGCCCTGGGAGTCGCCGGCTCGATGCTCGCCACCGTCCCCGCGCAGGCCGCCCCGATGAACGCCAAGGCGATCGCGCAGCAGATGATCAAGGACCCGGCGCAGTTCGCGGCGTTCAACAACATCGTGTCCCGCGAGAGCGGCTGGAACCACACCGCCACGAACTCCTCCTCGGGCGCCTACGGCCTGGTCCAGGCCCTGCCGGCCTCGAAGATGTCCTCCGCGGGCTCCGACTGGAAGACCAACCCGGCCACCCAGATCAAGTGGGGCCTGGACTACATGAACTCCCGCTACGGCAGCCCTGCCGGCGCCTGGAAGTTCTGGCAGTCCCACCACTGGTACTAAGCCGACCCCCGGCTTGGCATCCCAGTGGCAGCAGACGCCGCACCAGCACCACCAGCACCACCCGTCCCTGCGCCCGCACCAGCGGTTGAAGCAGCGGTTGCAGCAACAGCTCCACCAGAACGCGTGCGAAGGCCCCGGCAGCCCGACCTCCCCAGGTCCGGCCACCGGGGCCTTCGACTTTCCCATCCCACTGGGTTCAGAGCGCGCCCGCGCGGGTCACAGGCGCTGAATGATCGTGCCGGTCGCCAGCGCGCCGCCCGCGCACATGGCGACCAGCGCGAATTCCTTGTCGCGGCGCTCCAGCTCGTGCAGCGCGGTGGCGATCAGCCGGGCGCCGGTGGCGCCGACGGGGTGGCCGAGCGCGATCCCGCCCCCGTTGACGTTGACCTTCTCCAGGTCCTGGTCGAAGACCTTGGCCCAGCTGAGGACCACGGAGGCGAAGGCCTCGTTGATCTCGACGAGGTCGATGTCCTTCAGGGACATCCCGGCCTTGCCGAGCACGGCGCGCGTCGCGTCGATCGGCCCGTCGAGGTGGAAGTGCGGGTCCGAGCCGACCAGGGCCTGGGCGACGATCCGGGCCCGCGGCCGCAGCTTGAGCGCGCGGGCCATCTTGCGGGAGGCCCACATCACGGCGGCGGCCCCGTCGGATATCTGCGAGGAGTTCCCGGCCGTGTGCACGGCGGTCGGCATGACGGGCTTGAGCCGGGCCAGCGCCTCCATGCTGGTGTCCCGCAGCCCCTCGTCCCGGTCGACCAGGCGCCACATGCCCTGCCCGGCCGCCTGCTCCTCCTCGGTCGTCGGCACCTGCACGGCGAACGTCTCGCGCTTGAAGCGCTCCTCGGCCCAGGCGGCGGCGGCCCGCTCCTGGGAGAGCACTCCCAGCCGGTCCACGTCCTCGCGGGTCAGGCCCCGGTGGCGGGCGATCCGCTCGGCGGCCTCGAACTGGTTCGGGAGGTCGACGTTCCACTCGTCCGGGAAGGGCTTGCCGGGGCCGTGCTTGGAGCCCGAGCCCAGCGGCACCCGGCTCATGGCCTCGACGCCGCAGGCGATGCCGATGTCCATGACCCCGCCGGAGATCATGTTGGCGACCATGTGGTTGGCCTGCTGCGAGCTGCCGCACTGGCAGTCCACCGTGGTCGCGGCGGTCTCGTACGGGAGTCCCATGGCGAGCCAGGCGTTGCGGGCCGGATTCATCGACTGCTCGCCCGCGTGGGTGACGGTGCCGCCGACGATCTGCTCGACGCAGTCGGGCCGGATTCCGGTCCGGGCGAGGAGTTCGCGGTAGGTCTCGCCGAGCAGGTAGGCGGGATGGAGGTTGGCGAGCGCGCCCCCACGCTTGCCGATGGGGGTGCGTACGGCTTCGACGATGACGGGTTCCGCGGCCATGAGCTCGTCCTCTCCTGCATGCGCCAGCGCGGCGGGCCGTCCCGGCGCCCCGCCCGAACTAGTACGCGTTCTAGTTCCCCCCGCAGTCTTATGACCGCAGGCCCCCTCACGCAAGGGTCTTGCACGCGGCCTGCACGGATTCCACACGCAACAGTTGACGCGCCCACCCTTGTCACTTCTGGAACTCGTTACTACCTTCAAGCCAATCTCTGATGGGCCGTCAGACTTTGGAGTCGCCCGATGTCCTGCCCCGCGCTGCCCGAAGGCTTCGACGCCACCGACCCCGATCTGCTCCAAAGCCGCGTACCGCTCCCGGAGTTCGCCCGGCTGCGACAGACCGCGCCCGTGTCGTGGTGTGCCCAGCGGCGCGGCGTCACCGGCTTCGACGACGAGGGCTACTGGGTCGTGACCCGGCACGCGGACGTCAGGTACGTCTCCACGCACCCGGAGCTCTTCTCCTCCACCACCAACACCGCGATCATCCGCTTCAACGAGCACATCCCGCGTGATGCCATCGATGCCCAGCGACTGATCATGCTGAACATGGACCCGCCGGAACACACCCGGGTACGCCAGATCGTGCAGCGCGGCTTCACCCCGCGGGCCATCCGCGGCCTGGAGGACGCCCTGCGGGACCGCGCCCGGAAGATCGTCGAGGAGGCCGCGGCGGCCTCCGCCGACGGCAGCTTCGACTTCGTCACGCAGGTGGCGTGCGAGCTGCCGCTCCAGGCCATCGCCGAGCTGATCGGCGTACCGCAGGAGGACCGCTCGCGGATCTTCGACTGGTCGAACAAGATGGTCGCCTACGACGACCCCGAGTACGCCATCACCGAGGAGGTCGGCGCCAACGCGGCGATGGAGCTCATCGGCTACGCCATGAACCTCTCCGCCGAGCGCAAGGAGTGCCCGGCCAAGGACATCGTCACGCAGCTGGTGGCGGCCGAGGGGCAGGGCAACCTCGGCTCCGACGAGTTCGGCTTCTTCGTGCTGCTGCTGGCCGTCGCGGGCAACGAGACCACCCGCAACGCCATCAGCCACGGCATGCACGCCTTCCTGACCCACCCCGACCAGTGGGAGCTGTACAAGCGCACCCGCCCCTCGACGACGGCGGAGGAGATCGTCCGCTGGGCCACGCCCGTGGTGTCCTTCCAGCGCACCGCGACCCAGGACCTGGAACTGGGCGGCCAGAAGATCAAGGCGGGCGACCGGGTGGGCCTGTTCTACTCGTCCGCCAACCACGACCCCGAGGTCTTCACGGACCCGGACCGCTTCGACGTCACCCGCGACCCGAACCCGCACCTCGGCTTCGGCGGCGGCGGCCCGCACTTCTGCCTCGGCAAGTCCCTGGCCGTGATGGAGATCGACCTCATCTTCAACGCCCTGGCCGACGCCCTGCCCGACCTGCGCCTGACCGGCGAGGAACCCCGCCGACTGCGCGCGGCCTGGCTGAACGGCATCAAGGAACTGCGGGTAACCCGCACCTGACGCAGCACCCCACCGCCCCCGAACCAGCCCCGCCGGCGTGTGAGGCGCGGGGGCCCGGGGGCAGAGCCCCCCGGCACCGGCGCCGCACCCACCCACCGCCGGACGGCTACCGGCTACCGGCTCCGCGCAGCGGCCACAACCCCGTCCTCCGCCGCGCCCCGCGGCCTCGGCACGGACAGCCCCGCCCGCCACTTCGGGCACAGGCGCCCCACCGACCGCCACCGCCCCCGAACCAGCCCCGCCGGCGTTTGAGGCGCGGGGGCCCGGGGGCAGAGCCCCCCGGCACCGGCGCCGCACCCGCCCACCGCCGGACGGCTACCGGCTCCGCGCAGCGGCCACAACCCCGTCCTCCGCCGCGCCCCGCGGCCTCGGCACGGGCAGGCCCGCCGCCCCCGAGGCAACCGCTCCGCGCGGCCCCGACAGCACGTACACCAGCCCGAAGCCCGCACCCACCACGACCGCCCCGCCCACCGCGTCCAGCACCCAGTGGTTGGCGGTGGCGACGATCGCGCACACGGTGATCAGCGGGTGCAGCGCCCCCAGCAGCTTCTGCCACCCCTTCGGCGCCAGCACGACGATCACGATGCCGCACCACAGCGACCACCCGAAGTGCAGCGAGGGCATGGCCGCGTACTGGTTGGAGATCGCGGTCATCGCCCCGTACGACGGGTTGGCCAGGTCCTGCGGCCCGTGCACGGTGTCGATGAAGCCGAGCCCCGGCATCAGCCGCGGCGGCGCGAGCGGGTACAGCCAGAAACCGGCCAGGGCCAGCACCGTCGCCAGCCCCAGCGAGGCCCGCGCCCACCGGTAGTCGCCCGGCCGGCGCCAGTACAGCACGGCGAGGATCGCCAGCGGCACCACGAAGTGGAAGGAGGTGTAGTAGAAGTTGAAGAACCCCTCCAGCCAGGGCGTGTCCACCACCGCGTGGTTCACGGCGTGCTCGATGTCGATGCCGAGCGCCTTCTCGATCCCGTGGATCTCGTCGGCGTTGCCCTCGGCGAGCGAGCGGCTCGTGGGCGCGGCGGCGCGGATGTGCGAGTACAGCGAGTACCCGACGCGTATCAGCAGCAGTTCCAGCAGCAGGTTCGGCCGGGACAGGACCCGCCGCCAGAACGGCAGCAGCGGCACCCACGCCCACCGGGCGGTCGCCGGGCGCCCGTACGCGGTCGGTACGGGCTCCCGCCAGTGCGGCGCCGAGCGCGGCAGGAACGGCACGGCGCAGGCCGCCGCCAGGGCGGTCAGCAGCAGCACGTTGTCCCGTACGGGGGCCAGCGCGGCCAGGTTGGGCAGCAGCACGTCGCTGGGCAGGGTCAGCGCCAGGACCACCGCAACGGGCCACACGGGCCGGTCGGCGGCGCGCTTGCCGACCTTGCCGGCGACGGCGAGCAGCACCCACAGCAGCTGGTGGCGCCAGCCGGCCGGGGACACGGCGACGGCCACGCAACCGGTGACGGCCACGGCGAGCAACAGTTGCCCGTCACGGGCGTAGCGGGCGGCGCGGCGCAGGCCGATCCAGACGGCTCCGGCCGCGAGGGCGGCGTAGAGGGCGATCTCGCCGGGCCCGCTCATCCCGAGGCGCAGCAGTGCGCCGTGCAGGGACTGGTGGGCGGGGCCGCCCGGGGCGCCGCCGAGGCCGGCTCCGGCCAGGTGCTCGACCCAGTACGTCCACGAGTCCCGCGGCATGGCCGCCCACGACAGCGCGGTGGCTCCGGCGAAGGTCACGGCGGCGGTGTGGGCGGCGGGGCGGCGCCCCGCCGCCCACAGCAGCGGCGCGAAGAGCAGGAGCGCGGGCTGGAGCGCGGCGGCGAGGCCGATCAGCAGGCCGGCGGGCCGGTCGGCGGGCACCCGGAAGACGGCCAGCAGCACGAGCAGCACCGGCAGCACGGCCGTCTGGCCGGGCGAGGCGGCCTCGCGGACGGGCAGCGAGACCATCATCAGCGCGGTCAGCACGGGTGCGGCCAGCAGGGCCGTGCGCCGCGGGACGGGATCGGGCAGGCCGCGCGCGGCGACGAGCCCGATGGCGGCGACGCACAGCAGCGTCACGCAGGTCCAGGCCACCTCCAGCGACGGGGCGGCGAAGCCGGTGAGCGGCTTGAGGACCAACCCGGCGAAGGGGGTCCCGGTGAACTGCCCGGCGTCGTACAGCGAGCCGGGGAGGCTGCCGGGGAGGTGGAATCCGCTGAGCCACTCGCCTGGCGGCACGCGCAGCACCGCGGCGGCCTGTCTGACGGCGAGCGCACCCGCCAGCGCCCACAGCAGGAGGCGTACCGCCCCCAGTCTGCCGCTATCGCCTATGACCCCGGCATGTCCGGTCGCACCACTGTGCTCTGCCGCGTTAGCCACGCCTCGCCGGCCTCCCGCCCTGTTGACCGCAACCCCGACTTCGCCTGGCTGCCGCGTTTCGTACCGCGTGTGATTACCGGGACGACGATATCCCCCGCGGGATACCTAGGATGGCCCGCATGAGCATCGTGAAGATCAACGCACTCACCGTTCCGGCAGAGCAGAGGGAGGTGCTGGAGCAGCGCTTCGCCTCCCGGGCGGGCGCCGTGGAGGGCTCGGACGGGTTCGAGTGGTTCGAGCTGCTGCGGCCCGTGGAGGGCATTGACCAGTACCTCGTCTACACGCGGTGGCGTTCGGAGGAGGACTTCCAGGCGTGGATGGAAGGTCCGATGAAGGCCGCTCACCAGGGCGGCGGGCAGGGCGGCGGCGAAGGCGAAGGACGTCCGAAGCCCGCGGCTTCGGCCTCTTCGGTGTGGTCGTTCGAGGTCGTGCAGCAGGCGGCGCCGAAGAAGGGCTGAGGCCGCGGTACCGGTGTGACGGGGCGGGGAGCGCCGCCCGGGGGCGGCGCCCCGGGCGGCGCTCCTTGCCCCTGCCCTGCCGTCACCCCTCATCCGTCAGGCCCAGCAGGCGTCGGCCGTCAGGCCCAGAAGGCGTCGGCCTCGTCGATGTCCTCGGTGCACTCGTCGATATCGGTGATCTTGTGGCCGATGACGGTGCAGAACAGGCCGCCGCGGATCTCGATCCCCCGGTCGCCGCGGTCGCCGCGGGACGTGTGGAAGGTCATCACGTGGCCCCGGCCGTCGGCGAGGACGGTTTCCAGGTCCACCCGCAGGGTGCCCTTCGTCTCCTGCCCGAGCCGGCGGTAGAGGTCGAGGACGGCTTCCCGCCCCTTGTGGTGCCCTGACAGCGGGTTGCTGCCGGGTACGTGGTGGATGACGTCAGCCGTCATCAGCGTGCCCAGGGTCTCCATGTCGCCCTTGCCGAAGGCCTCGTAGCCGCGGCGGATCAGGGCACAGTCCGGATGCTCCGACATGATCGTTCACACCCTCCACGTGCGGGAACGCCCCCTTTTCCTATCATCGGCCCGACGCTGTGGATATTCCACGCGGCCCTCGCCGACCGAACTCCACAATGGCCCCATGAACACGTACACGTACAGCGAGCAGGACGAACAGAGCGCGAGGATGCGGCCTGACGCACGGGCCACACCTCCGCCCGTCGCACGCGACGCAGAAGGGCGCGGAGGCGGCGGGGCCCTGGGGCGGGCAGGTGCGTGGGCAGTCGCCCCCGAGCGGGTCGACTCCCCGGACGCCGTCGCCCTGCGCCGCGCCTACTACGCGGAGGTGGCCGGCCGGTACTGGAACCGCCCGGTGACGGAAACCGAGATCGACGCGGGGCTGCTGGACTTCCCCGATGACGGGCTGGTCCCTCCGACGGGCCGGTTCGTGGTCGGCAGACGGGACGGCGCGCCCCCTGGCGTGCGGCGGAATACGCCTGCTCGACCCCCGGACCGGCCCCGTCACCGCCGAGCTCACCAAGGTGTATGTCGACCCGCGCGCCCGCGGCACCGGAGGCGGGGCGGCCTTGCTGGAGGTCCTGGAAGCGCAGGGCCGCGCGATGGGCGCGGAGCGGGTCCGGCTGGACACCCGGTCGGACCTCGTGGAGGCCCGCGCGCTGTACGCGCGCCGGGGCTACGCCGAGATACCTGCGTACAACTCCGGCCCGTATGCGGAGCACTGGTTCGAGAAGAACCTGCTCACGAGCACACTCTGAGCACCGGGTCGGGACGGTCCGGAACGGGTCGGGACGGTCCGGGGGCGGAGGCGCGGCAGGGGGTGGATCGGCGGCCGGCTAGTGCGCGGCGTGGTCGCGCCGGGGCGCGGAATCGTAAGGCTCTTCGGCGTCGGAGCCGCATAGGTCGGCGTTGAGCTCGCGGACGAGTTTGATCAGGTCGGTCGGGCGGTCGGGTCCCCACCAGTCGCCGAGCAGTTCGGCGAGGGACTCCTGTCTGGCGGCGGAGAGTCTCGCCGCGCTCTCGCGCCCCTTCTCGGTCGCGATCAGCGACAGCCCCTCCCGCGTGGCGAGCCCGCGCCCCTCGATCTGGCGGGCGGCGTCCGTGATGACCTTCAGGGGCACGTTCGTGCGTTCGGCCAGGACGGCCGGGTCGGCGGAGCCGTACTTGTTGATCCGCAGCAGCAGCCAGCTGGAGGCGGGCAGCAGGTCGTAGCCCGCCTTCTGGGTGATCTTCTCGTAGACGTGGCGTCGGCCCTCGCGGGTGCCCAGCACCGACAGGGCGCGGGCGACCTCGTCGTGGGATGAGCGCTGGACGGGGTTGGAGGCGAGTGTCTCGCTCACGTCGGGTGCGGTCACCGAGCCGCGGAGCGTGTCCTCCTTGAGGAACCACGCAACGACGAAGGCGATGAGCACGATCGGCACGGCGTAGAGGAAGACGTCGGTGATGGCGGTCGCGTAGGCGTCCAGGACGCGCGGGCGCAGCTCGGCCGGGAGCACGCCGATGGCCCGGGGGTCCGCCTCCAACTGGGCGGGGCCGACGCCGGGCGGCAGCGCGGCGCCCCGCAGGACGGAGACCAGCTTGTCGTCGAGCAGGTTGGTGAAGATCGTGCCGAAGATCGCGACGCCGAAGGAGGCGCCGATGGAGCGGAAGAAGGTGGCACCTGAGGTTGCGACGCCCAGGTCGGCATAGCTGACGGAGTTCTGCACCACCAGGACGAGGACCTGCATGACCAGGCCGAGCCCGGCTCCGAAGACGAAGAAGTAGACGCTCATCTCCCAGGTGGAGCTGGTGCGGTGGAGCTGGTGGAGGAGGAGCAGACCGAGGGCGGTGACGCCGGTGCCGGCGATCGGGAAGACCTTCCACCGGCCGGTGCGGCTGACGATCTGGCCGGAGGCGGTGGAGGAGATCAGCATGCCGAGGACCATCGGCAGCATGTGGACGCCGGACATGGTGGGGGAGACGCCCTGGACGACCTGTAGGAACGTCGGGAGGTAGACCATCGCCCCGAACATCGCGAAACCGACGACGAAGCTGATCACCGAGCAGAGGGTGAAGGTGCGGATGCGGAAGAGCTTCAGCGGCAGGACCGGTTCGGCGGCCTTGCGTTCCACGAGGACGAAGGCGGCGAGCAGGACGGCTCCGAGGACGGCGAGCCCGATGATCCGGGGGGAGCCCCAGCCCCAGGTGCCGCCGAGGGAGGCGACGAGCACGAGGCAGGTGGCCACGGAGGCGATGAGGAAGGTGCCGAGGTAGTCGATGGTGTGCTTCGAGGAGCGGGCCGGGATGTGCAGGGCGGCGGCGATGACGACGAGCGCGACGAGTCCGATGGGGAGGTTGATGTAGAAGACCCAGCGCCAGGAGAGGTGGTCCACGAACAGGCCGCCCAACAGGGGGCCCAGCACGCTGGTCGCGCCGAAGACGGCGCCGAAGAGGCCCTGGTACTTCCCGCGTTCGCGGGGCGGGACGATGTCGCCGACGATCGCCATCGACAGCACCATCAGTCCGCCGCCGCCCAGGCCCTGGAGGGCGCGGAAGCCGATGAGCTGCGGCATGTCCTGGGCGAGACCGCACAGGGCGGAACCGATCAGGAAGAGGACGATGGCGTACTGGAAGAGCTTCTTGCGTCCGTACTGGTCGCCGAGCTTGCCCCACAGGGGGGTGGCCGCGGTCGAGGCGAGCATGTAGGCGGTGACGACCCAGGACAGGTGCGCCATGCCGCCCAGGTCGCTCACGATGGTCGGCAGGGCGGTGGAGACGATGGTCTGGTCGAGTGCGGCGATCAGCAGGCCCAGCAGCAGTGCGCCGATCGAGACGAGCACCTCGCGGGTGGTGTGTTCGGAGGCGGGGCCGGACTTCCGCGGGCCGGAACCGGAGCCCGCGGCCTCCGTGGTCACATCCTGAGCCATCGATTCCTCCTCAGGCCGGATCAACATCTCCATCCTGAGCGGTGTGTCCGGTTATGGCCTCTCGGACGGTTGGGTGGGCCCTGCCGGGTCTGCATAATCGCAGGCAATGGCCAGGGAGAGGGATTCCAGTGAGCGGTGAACACTGTCTGAATTGCGGCGCTGCCGGCGCCGGCTGCGGGTGTGCGCCGGGTGCGGGTTTCGACCCCCTGCGCATCCGCCCGTACGTGACGCTGTCGGACCCCGGCGCGCCCGGCGCCGAGGCCTCGGCGCCGCCGGTGTCCCGTCCGGTGGCACCGCCGCCGGGCGACGACACCCCGGCGTACGGCATACCCGTACCGCCGGTGCACCAGCCGTGGCCAGCGGGCCCGGCCGACACCGTCGGCCTCCCGACGGTCCCCCCGGAGCCCGCGCCGCCCCGGGACGGACAGGCACTCGGCACACCAGACGAATGGACGGGCGGGGGCGGGGGCGGGGGCGGGGGGCCCGAGAAGCAGTCCGGCGCTGTCGCCCGGCGGCTCATGCCGCTCCTGCTCGGCGCAGCTGCGGTCATCGCCCTCGGCGGGACGGCGATGGCGCTGTGGACGATGCCGGACTCCTCCGGCGACGGGGGCACCCGGCTCGATGCCAAGCCCTCTACTCCCGTGGCGGCCATGGCCCCCACCGAACCTTCCCCGAGCCCGTCCGCAGCCTCGCGGAGCCCGTCGCCCTCGGTTTCGCGCTCCCCGTCGCCGAGCGCGTCCCGCTCGGCTTCCCCGTCCGCCTCGCCGAGTCCCTCCCGGTCGGCGTCGCCGACCGCCTCCTCCCCGAGCCCGTCACCGAGCACGAGCCGCTCCCCCAGCCCCAAACCGCCGCCGCCCGCGCAGGCCGCGACCCTGCGGTACGGCGACTCGGGCGCGGAGGTGGAGAAGCTGCAGCACCTGCTCGCGGGCCAGGGCTTGTACCGCGGGAGGTTCAACGGCCAGTTCGACTGGCGGGTCGAGCAGGCGGTGTCGAAATTCCAGTTCGACCGCGGCATCGACGACGAGGAGTGGGGCGTCTACGGCCCGGTGACGCGTCGGGCGCTGGAGGGATAGGCGGGATCAGGTGGGAGAGCCGGGCGCGGAGGAGAGCCGAGCACCGGGGGAGGAACCGGGCGCAAGAGGGGACGGGGGTCACACGGCCTGCGGTGGCGCGGAGGGCCCCGAGTTTTGTATTCTGTGGGAACAAAGTGGTTCCGTCCTCACTCCCTGACCGGTGGACGGAACCACTTGTTCTCTTTCCCGCCCCGTCTGGAGCCCAGCCCATGCCGGCCAGCACCACCACCGCACCCGTCGTCCTGAGCGCCAAGGCACTGCTCCTGGACATGGACGGCACCATCGTCAATTCCGACGCGGTGGTCGAGCGCTGCTGGCGCAACTGGGCGGTCTCGCACGGGCTGGACCCGCAGGAGGCGCTCAAAGTCGTCCACGGACGCCAGGGCTACGCCACCATGGCCGTCCTGCTGCCGGACCGCCCCATGGAGGTCAACCGCGCGGAGAACGCCGTGATGCTCGCCCGCGAGACCGCCGACACCGACGGCGTGGTCCCGGTCCCGGGCGCGCCGGAGTTCATGGCCTCGCTCGACGGACTGGCGCACGCCCTGGTCACCTCGGCCGACGCGGCCCTGGCCACGGCCCGGATGACCGCCGCCGCCCTGCCGATGCCCGAGGTGCGGGTGACGGCCGAATCCGTCGAGTCCAGCAAGCCCCACCCCGAGGGCTTCCTCAAGGGCGCCGCCGCCCTGGGCGTGGACCCGGCCGACTGCATCGTCTTCGAGGACTCCGCCGCAGGCATCGCCGCGGGGCGCGCCGCGGGCATGCGCGTGATAGGCGTGGGCCCGCGCGCGGCCGCCCACGCCCCGACGGCCCACGTCCCGGACCTGACGGACCTCCGCGTCACGTCGACCGCGGACGGCTCGATCCTGGTGACGCTGGGAACAGCGGGGGCTTAGCGGCAAGATTCGGCCGGCGGGGGTGTGGGGGGCGGGGGCTTCGGCGGGGCGGGAGCGGGCGGGTTTGGGGGTTTCCCGTCAGTCTCATCGTCTCTCCGGGTCGGGCCGGTCCCTCAAGGGCGCTCCTCCTTCGTCGTCGCGTCGCTTCGCGATGGCCTTCGGCCACCCTTGACCGACCGTCCCGCCCCGGACATACGAAGACTGTCGGGAACCCCCCAAAGGAACGGGCCGGGGGACATATCCCCTTCCCGGCGGCCAGGGAAGGGCGGGCCGGCTTCGGGGCGCGTCAGATCGCTACGCGCTTCTCTTTGCTTGGCGGCTGCGGTCCGTCTGGGGCTCATGTAGCGGGCACGCCCTCCAGACGGGGTCCAGGGCACGCCTTTCCGGACCGGGCAGCCGGGTACCTGCGCCAAACAGCGGTGAGATGACCCGGACGGCAGTCCGGCCGGGCCTCACGCAACAGATCGCTACGCACTTCCCTCGGTCTGGCGTCCGACCGCCGTCCACCCAAGACCCCGTCAGCGGGCCATTACCCCGCCACAGGCGTCCATTTGGGGTGGGAATGGGCTGTGTTGGAGTGTGAGGTTGATGAATCCAACCTGACGCTCCACCATCTGATCGTTTACATCCCGCACGGTCCGCAGACGCCGTCACAGCGCCCCCACCACGATCCGTGGGGGGCCTATGTCCAGCCCCAGACGGACCGCAGCCGCTATGCCGAGTGAAGCGCGTAGCGATCTGACGCGCCCCGAAGCCCACCCACCCGCCCATCCCTGGCCAAGGCCGATGCGGACTGCTCCCCCCGGCCCGTTCCTTTGGGGGGTTCCCGACAGTCTTCGTATGTCCGGGGCGGGACGGTCGGTCAAGGGTGGCCGAAGGCCATCGCGAAGCGACGCGACGACGAAGGAGGAGCGCCCTTGAGGGACCGGCCCGACCCGGAGAGACGATGAGACTGACGGGAAACCCCCAAACCCGCCCGCTCCCGCCCCGCCGAAGCCCCCGCCCCCCACACCCCCGCCCCACCCCTTCAGCCCGCTATCGCCTCGTACAGCGAGAAGGCGGCCAGCGCCGCCATCACGCCCGCCGCGATCTTGGTGATCAGCCGCAGCGGCACGTACTTCATCAGGGTGCGTCCGCCCAGGATGCCGATGCCCGCGACCGCCCACAGGGCGAGCACGGCGCCGACGCCGACCGAGACCGGGTCGTCGTACCGGGCGGCGAGGTTGGCGGTCATGATCTGGGTCAGGTCGCCGAACTCCGCCACCAGGATCAGCATGAATCCGGCTCCGGAGACCTTCCAGAAGGACTGGTCGGCGGGCGGTTTGACCTCCTCGTCCTCGTCGTTCTTCTTCAGGAGCAGCATGGCCGCGCCCGCGAGGAAGAGGAGTCCGACGACGGTCTGGACGAGGCGGTGCGGCAGGAGCGTGAGCACGCTGCCCGCAGCGATGGCGAGTGCGACGTGCACGGCGAAGGCCGCGGCCACGCCGGCGAAGACGTAGGAGGCGCGGTAGCGCGTACCGAGCATCAGGCCGGCGAGGGCCGTCTTGTCAGGGAGTTCGGCGAGGAAGACGACGCCGAAGGCGATCGCCGTGACGCTGAAGCTGAACACGGGGTGGAACCTCAATCGGTCGGGCAGGACGCCGTCGGCACCGAGAGACCTGGGGAGTGTCAGGAGTCGCTTCGGCTCGGCGGCGTCCCGGCGTGCGTGAGCGCGTACGTGCGTACGCGTCCACGCAGGAACAGGACACTGCGGCCGAAGGTCTCGCTGGCCCACCGCTGTGCGCGGTGTGCCTCCGGGCGCCGGCTGGTGTGACCCAGCAGTATGTCGACGTTCCGGCGAAGAGCTACTCCCCTTCTGCTCCGCCCACGATACGCGATGGGCCCGGGTGCCCGGAATGGCCGCCTTGATCCGGAACGTCGGCGGCCGCGCTCGGCGACCGGCCCTTCCGCCGTGCCGGCCACCACCGGAATTTCAACTTCCGCTTGAATCAGGGGCTTTACACCCCTTGATGTGACGTGTTCATGTCGCCAGGCTGTCACCCGGCGCCCATCCCCGCGAAACCTGGCGCCGCCACCATGGCCGCGGCCCGCCGGGTCCGCACGGCCTCACCCCCCGCACCCAGGGAGCCCCTCATGGCACTCATACCCGCTGTCTACGCGCGTCGCGTCGGCGTCCTCGCGTCGACCGCCGCCCTCGCCGCCCTCACGTCCCTCGTCACCGCACCCGCCGCCCAAGCCGCCCCGCCCGCCCCCATCAGCGCCGCGGCCGCCCGCTCCTACCTGGCCACGGTCACACCCAAGGCGGAGGGCTCGACCAGCGGCTACAGCCGCGACCTCTTCCCGCACTGGAGCACCGTCTCGGGCAGCTGCAACACCCGCGAGACCGTCCTCAAGCGGGACGGGGTGAGCGTCGTCCAGGACTCCGCCTGCGCCGCCGTGAGCGGCAGCTGGTACTCCGAGTACGACGGGGCCACCTGGACCGCCGCCTCCGACATCGACATCGACCACATGGTCGCGCTCGCCGAGGCCTGGCGTTCCGGCGCCGCCTCCTGGACCACGGCCAAGCGCCAGCAGTTCGCCAACGACCTCGCCCGCCCGCAGCTCATCGCGGTCACCGACAACGTCAACCAGGCCAAGGGAGACCTCGACCCCGGCAAGTGGCTTCCCCCGCGCACCGCCTACCGCTGTACGTACGCGCGGATGTGGGTGAACGTGAAGCAGTACTGGGCCCTGAGCATGGACTCCGGTGAGAAGACGGCCCTCGTCAACATCCTGAACGGCTGCTGACCGGCTGATCGGCGCCGCCCCCGCCGCCCCCGCCGGCCTGCCCGCTCTGTCCACTCCGCCCGCCCGGCCGTCCGGCCCGGTAGGCCGATCTATCCCCCGCCAGGGGGAGGTGCGACTCCCCCTCGCCGTCGTACCGTGATCACACGGGGCACGTCAGGAGGGGGAGTCGTATGGCCGGACTGCGTCTGGGGCCACTGCTGCGGTACGTCGACTGGGACACGGGTGGTTCGGCCACGATATGGGTCGAGGCCGACCGCCCGTGCACGGCCGAGGTGCGGTGCGCCGGCGGGGCGGGCGGCAGCGCGCGCACGTTCCAGGTGGCCGGCCACCACTACGCCTTGGTCCCGGTGACCGGCCTGTCACCCGGCTCCACGACGGCGTACGAGGTGCTGCTCGACGGCGTGCAGGTGTGGCCGCTGCCCGACAGCGGCTTTCCACCCAGCACGATCAGCACGCCGGCCGTGGCGGGCCCCGGTCGGTCCGCGCCCGGGCCCGGGCTGCGCGTCACGTTCGGCTCCTGCCGACAGGCCGCGCCGCCCGCCGGCGGGCGGCGCGGGCCGCACGGCGCGGACGCCCTCGACACCCTCGCGGCGCGCCTGGCCGCCGACCCGGAGGCGGAGCGCCCGGACGTCCTCCTGCTACTGGGCGACCAGGTGTACGCGGACGCGCTGTCCCGGGAGACCCGGAGATGGATCGCGGCCCGCAGGGACCTGCGGGAGGCGCCGGGAGCCCAGGTCGCGGACTACGAGGAGTACACCCGGCTGTACTACGAGTCCTGGCTCGACCCTGAGATCCGCTGGCTGCTGTCGACCGTGCCGAGCCTGCAGATATTCGACGACCACGACGTCATCGACGACTGGAACACGAGCGCGGCCTGGGTCGTCGAGATGCGGGCGACCCCGTGGTGGCGGGAGCGAATCCTCAGCGGACTGATGTCGTACTGGGTGTACCAGCACCTGGGCAACCTCTCCCCCGCCGAACTGGAAGCCGATGACCTCTACGCCGCGGTACGGGACACCCCTGACGGTACGGAACCGCTGCGCGCCTTCGCGTCCGCCGCGGATGCCGACCCGGCCACGGTGCGGTGGAGCTACCGGCGGGACTTCGGGCGCGCCCGGCTCCTCATGGTGGACACCCGGGCCGCCCGGGTACTGGCCGAGGACGGGCGGGCGATGCTCGATCCGGTGGAGCAGCAGTGGCTCCGGGACAACGCGCTCGCGGGGCGCGGGGGTTACGACCACCTGCTGATCGGTTCCTCGCTGCCGTGGCTGATGCCACCGCTGATCCATGACGCCGAGGCGTGGAACGCAGCGCTGTGCCGGGGTGATCGCGGGCCCCGGTGGGCCCGGTTCGGGGAGAGGCTGCGGCGGCGCAGCGATCTGGAGCACTGGGCGGCCTTTCCGGCCTCGTTCGCGGCGCTGACCGATCTGATCGAGGAGGTGGGGACGGGTCCGCGGGCGCCGGCGACCGTGTGCGTGCTGTCGGGGGACGTGCATCACGCGTATGTGGCCGAGCCCCGAATACCCAGCACGGCGCGGTTGTTCCAGCTGACGTGCTCGCCCGTGCACAACTCCATCCACACGGCGGTGAAGCTCGGGTTCAGGCTGGGCTGGTCGCGTATGGGGAGGTGGCTGGGGCGCGGCTTCTCGCGGCACGCGCGGACGGGGCGTCCGCCGGTGAGCTGGCGGCGTACGGATGGGCCGTGGTTCGGCAACCAGCTGATGACTCTGGCGTTGGCCGGGCGGACGGCGCGGCTTCGGCTGGACCAGGCACACAAGCACCGCAAGGGCGCCCGGCTGGTGACGGTGCTGGACCGGGAGCTGACCGGGGCGGAGACGGCGTAGGCGTGGCGGGCGCTGGGGCGGGCGCGGCTCCGGACGCGGTGCGGGGCGCCCGCGGAGGCGACGCGGCCGGGTGGTGCGGGGACACGGCGCTGACGGAGCGGCGGTCCGGGGGCGGCCCCGGGCGTCCGGGGGGTGGACGCCGGGCGTACGCTGTCTGGCTGTCAAGCCGCTCCTGCCGCTCCCCCGCGACGTCGCGGCGCTTCATGCCGCTGCACGTCAACCGGACTGGGGAGTCCCGCTTTGTTTGAGACTCTGGGGTCGCTGACCGCGAGCCCATGGATCTACGCCGTGGTGGCGGTTTCCATCGTGCTCGACGTCTTCCTTCCGGTGCTGCCGAGCGGAGTCCTGGTGATCACCGCTGCGGCCGCGGCGGCGGCTGCCGGGGCAGCGGGTCCGGTGGCGGTGCCCGCGCAGGTCCCGGACATCCTGGCGCTGCTCGTGATCGCCACGACCTCCTCGGTACTGGGCGACATGGCCGCGTTCCGGCTGGCGCGCCACGGCGGGGCCCGGCTCGACCGGGCCATCGCCCGCTCCCGGCGGCTGACCCGCGCGCACGACCGCCTGGGCACAGCCCTGGCCCGGGGCGGTGGCGCCCTCGTGGTGATCGCCCGGTTCGCTCCCGCCGGGCGCTCCGTGGTGTCCCTGGGCGCGGGCAAGACCCACCGCAAGGTGAAGGAATTCCTTCCCTGGTCGGTCTTGGCGGGCATGGCCTGGGCGGGCTACAGCGTGGCGCTGGGGTACTTCGGTACGCAGTGGCTCGGCACCCAGTGGCTGGGCACCGCCGTCTCGCTCATCGCGCTCTTCGCGGCGGGCGCGCTGGCCGCGTACCTCGTACGACGCCCGACCGCGCCCGCCGCGCCCGCGACGGCTCCGGCCTCGTAGGGCGCCTGCCCCCAGCTGCGCGCCCGGCGCTCGGCTCCCGGTCCGCCGGGTAGTCACGGCCCCGGCGCCGCGCGGGCTCGACCGGCAGTTCTGCGCGCGTTCGGCTCGCCGGCTCCGCGGCGGCACAGCGCGGCCCGCCCGTCGGTGGGACCACCGGTGTGACCGGACCGCACCCACACGGCGCGGCGCCCCTCGTCGGTCCCCCCGCGCACGCCGGGATGGGCGGCCGCGCCCTCCCCGCCTCCCCCGCGGCCCCGGCACATGGGCCGGTCCGTCCCGTCCGGGTGTACGGATTCCCCCGGTCGGAGCAGCGGCTCACCCGTTCACCCGGCCCCGATCGCCGCGCCCGGGCCGGGCTCTTAGCGTCCTTCATGCGGTGCGCAACCGAATCCGCGTCACATCCGTGCCCTGGCCGCGCCGTTTCGAGGAGCCCGAGGAGTTCTCTCCATGCCAGCCAAGCCGCACGCCACCCCGCCCCCCGAGTCCGCCGGACCGGCCCAGCGCGTCAGGCGCATCGGGCCGGCCACCGCACGCCGTCTGCTGGCCGTCGCGGCCGCGACGCTCGCCGTCGCCGCCGCCGGCCCCGCCACGCTCGCCTACGCCGCCCCCTCCGCCAGCGTCTCCCCCGGCACCGTCGCCCCGGGCGGGCGGGTGGGCCTCAACGTCGTGGGCTGCGGCACCAAGGCCGGCAGGGCCACGTCCAGCGCCTTCGGCGAAGTGCGGCTGACCCCCGGCAACCTGGAGGCCAGCAACCTCTTCGGCACCGCCACCGTCTACAACAACGCCAGTCCGGGCACCCACCGCGTCACCTTCGAGTGCGGCGGCGCGGGCGGCCAACGCGTCACCGCCAACCTGTACGTGACCCCGGGGGCCGCGCGCGGCGGGGAGGGCGGCAGCATCGGCTCGATGAGCCCGGGACAGATCGCGGTCGGCGGCGCCCTCGTCGCGGGCGCGCTCGGTGCCGGGGTGTGGGTGGTGCGCCGGCGGGCGGCCTCGTCCTGACCCGAACGCTCGCCCCGGCATCCATCGCACCACCCGCCGGGGCGGCGGGCGACCCGGTGGCCGCCCCCGGTGAGGAGGACGGCGTACCCGCCGCGGCCTGACCGGTCTCACACGGCGGCGGCCTGCCCCCGTACCTGCACCCCGTCGAGCAGCACCCGGGTCGCTTCGGCGACGGCGTCCACGGCCGTCTCGAAGACTTCGCGGTTGTGGGCGGCGGGGGCACGGAATCCGGACACCTTCCGTACGTACTGCAAGGCTGCGGCGCGGATCTCCTCCTCGGTGGCCTTCTCGGGGATGGCGGGCGGGCGCAAGGTCTTAATGGAACGGCACATGCCTCCACTATCCCGCTACCGGGCCGGCTCGGCGCCGTACGGTTCGAGGACGGGTCCGACCGGAGCCGAGCCGACGAGGGCCCGGCTCGACCTCTGCCCATGGCACTCCACAACGAGGCCGTGAAGTCGTCCCGCCGGGCGCCGGGTTGCACGGGTGGGCGCTGCACCGGGCCGACACCGCCGGGTGCATGACCGCCCCGGTGCTGATGCGGACTCGACAGCCGCTACCTAAAATGGCGGGAGGCAGGAAGATCCCGATCCGAGGGAGAGGTGCGCCATGGCCAAGCGAGGCAACAAGCGACGCGCCCGCAAGAAGAGGAAGGCCAACCACGGCAAGCGCCCCAACGCCTGACCCCCGCCCGACCGCCGCCAAGTCCCGTGGGCGGGACGGGTATGCGAATGACCAGCCGGGCCGAGCGCGCCCCCGCGCGCAGCGTCGGATCCGAATGCAAAAGGCCCCCCCGCCATGATCGGCGGGGGGTCTTTTTGCTGGTGGGCGCGGACGGTTTCGAACCGCCGACATCTGCTTTGTAAGAGCAGCGCTCTACCCCTGAGCTACGCACCCGTGAATGAGTGGACAGCCTACATGCCGGGCACACCCCCCACGCAAACCCGTTCCGGTGGGGGAGAATGGACCGGGGCACGGCGGACGCGGTACGGGAGAGGGATTGTGACGACGGCATCCCGGCGTTGGTTCGGTGGGCGGGACGAGAGTCGGCGGGCGGATGCGCAAGCGGCCAAGGATGCCGCCGCCGCGGCCTTCTACGAGCTGGACACCGCGCAGCGGGACCTGCGGATCTCGCTGGAGACGATCGCGGCGGCGGACGGTTCGCCCGCCGCCCGGCAGGCCGGTGAGGGGTTCGCCGCGCTCGGCCGGCGGATCGACGAGGTCAGCCACGTGTACATCGAGGCGGTCGACGCCCACGACCTGGACCGGGTCGACCTGGAGGGCTCCGTCGCCGCGCAGGCACGGGAGCAGCTGACCCGGGCGCGCGACGAGCTCGTGCGGGTGAAGGCGGAGCTGGACCGGTTCGAGCAGGGGCTGCGCCCGCTGCTGGACAAGGCGGAGACGCAGCTGGCGCGGGTGGCGCCGGCGCGGGAGCGGGCCAAGGCGGCACTGCTGGCGGCGAGTGAGGCGCTGGACGCCGTACGGGGCAAGGGGATGCGGGCGGACGATCTGGCCGCGCGGCTGGCGGCGCTGGGGCCCGAGCTGACGATGCTGAACCAGGGCGCGGCGCTCCACGGGGTGCAGGCGACGGTGCAGCGCGCCGACCGTATCCTGCGGGACGCGGAGGGTGTGCGCGCGGAGGCGTCGCGGCTGCCGGAGCGGGCTGCGGAGATCGACCGGCGGCTGGTGAGCCTGCGGACGCGGGCGCAGGCGCTGCGCAACCGGGCGGACCGGGTGGATCCGGTGCTCAGCGAGCTGCGTCGGCGGTTCAGCGCCGCGTGCTGGCAGGACCTGCAGCAGGTGCCGGACCAGGCGGTACGGGACGTCGCCCAGGCGGAGGACCGGCTGGCGGAGGCCGGTCTGGCGCGCGACGAGCAGCGCTGGGCCGATGTCGGGACGCTGATCGACGCGGTGCGGGGGTCGCTGGACGCGGCCGACGAGGCGGTGTCGGCGGCGCAGGACCGGCTGACACGGCTGGAGGCGGTGGCGCGGGATCCGCGGGCCGAGGTGGACCGGACCCGGTTCGCGATCCGGGACGCGCAGCGGCTGGCGATGGCGGGCCGCAGCGTGCCCGATCCGCGGCACGCGCGGCCGCTGGACGAGTCGGTGGCCCGGGTGGAGCGGGCGGTGGCGGGGCTGGAGGCACGCCACCCGGACTACTGGGCGTTCCTCCAGGAGATGGAGGGAGTGCGTGCCTCGGTGCACCACGTGGTGTCCGAGATACGGGAGGACCTGGGGCACGGCTGAGGCGAACCCGGCGAACCGTGGCCGCGGCAGCGGCTGCCGAAGCGCCCGGCGGACGGCCTGCGGCACCCGCCTGCCGAAGCCCGCGCCCCGCGGCAGCCGGAGCCCGACGCACCCGATGCCGGATGCGGTGGACGGTCCGCGGTGCGACCCAGTCCGAGCCGCACGGGGCGAGACCGCTGCCGGGTGCGTGCGGGGTCGGCGTGGTGGTCGGCGGTCGCGCCCCGTGCGGTGTGTCCCCCGATCGGGGATACCCGTACGCGGTGCGGCGGCATAGCCTTGGCCGCATGCCCCGATACGAGTACCGCTGCCGGACCTGTGACGACACCTTCGAGGTCAGTCGGCCCATGGCCGAGTCGTCCGCGCCCGCCGACTGCCCCGCCGGTCACGCCGACACCGTCAAGCTGCTGTCCGCCGTGGCCGTCGGCGGGTCCAGCCGCGGCCCCGCGCCCGCCCCGTCCATGGGCGGCGGCGGGGGCGGAGGCTGTTGCGGCGGGGGCGGCTGCGGCTGAGGCGCCGGCGCCTCAGCGCGGGCCGTCCCTGCCGCTGCGGCTGAGGCGCCGGCGCCGGGGCCGGGGCGCGGCCGCCCCCGCGCGGCTCAGCGCGTCCGGCGCTTGCGGGACAGGGTCAGGCCGTCCGAGATTCCGAGGAGGACGGATTCCATGCGCGGGTCGGCCGCGACGTGGTCGTTGTAGGCCCGGACTCCCGCCGCCGCTCCGGTGGCCGACTCGTCCAGGACCGTGCCGTGGTAGAGGGTGTTGTCCGTGACGATCAGGCCGCCCGGGCGCAGCCGCGGCACGAGCTCCTCCCAGTAGGAGATCTGGCTTTCCTTGTCCGCGTCCACGTACGCCATGTCGATGTGCTCGTCCGCGGGCATGGCGCGCAGGGTGTCGAGCGCGGGGGCGATCCGCAGGTCGATGCGGTCCGCGACGCCCGCCGCCTCCCAGGCTTCCTGGCCGTAGCGGGTCCACTCCTGTGAGACGTCGCAGGCGATGATGAGGCCGTCCGCGGGGAGTGCCTGGGCCATCGACAGGGCCGAGAAGCCGGTGAAGGTGCCGATCTCCACGATGTGGCGGGCGCCGGTCAGTCGGACCAGGAAGGCCAGCAGCGGCCCCTGCTCCTCCGCCGACTGCATGCCCGCGACGTCCGGGAACTTCTCGTACGTGGTCGCCACCAGCCCCCGCTGGACGGCGTCCAGCGGGGGGTTGTGCGCGAGTACGTACCGGTAGAGCTCGTCAGTGATCTTGGTGCTGTTGCCCTTGGTCATGCGCCCAGTGTGCCGACTCCGGCCGCCGCCCGGGTGAACGCGCGGAGGATGTCCTCGCCCGCGAGGACGCCGCCGGTGGTGAGCGAGGTGACCGACGGCGCGGTCCATTGCGCGTCGGCCAGTTCGCCGTGGCCCGGGCGCCAGCCCCGGTCCGCCGCGAGCAGCAGGTCGGCGTCCAGCAGGGAGTCGCCGGCGGCCAGGGTGGTAGTGGCTCCCGTGCGGCGGGCGATCTCCCGCATGGCCGCGCTCTTGGTCAGCGGCTGCGGCACGGCGTAGATCTTGCGGCCCTGGAGCGAGACCGTCCAGCCGCGGGCCTCGGCCCACTCCGCCAGCGACTTGATCCATTCGGCCGGGACCAGGACCCGCTCGACGACGAGGTACGCGAACAGGTCCTCGGCCAGCCGCGTCTTGCGCAGCCACACCGGGTCGGCGGTGGCCAGCAGGTGGGCGTGGACCTCCTCCAGCGGGGCGCACTCGGCCGCGAGGCGCGTGGCGACCTGCCGCCGCCAGTCGCGGTCCGGTACCCCGTCGACCAGCAGCTGGCCGCCGTTGGCGCAGATCGCGTACGGGATGGGGCGGCCGGGGAAGCGGATGCGCTGGTACTGCTTGCGGGTCCGGGTGGTCGTCGGGACGAAGACCACCCGGGGGTCGGCCGTCAGCTCCGTCAGCAGGCCCGCCGCCGTCTCCGTCATGTAGGACAGCGGCTTGCTCTCGTGGACCTCCACGCACAGCAGCCGCGGGGCCACCGGGTCGGGCATGGTGAGGCCGAGGGCGGCCGCGGAGTAGATGAGCGTGCGGTCGAGGTCACTGGCGATCAGGAGGGTCACTTCGAGGCCACTGCCTTTCCGTCGGCGCCCGTGGCGCCGCGCGTGAAACGGGGATGGATGAGTCCGACGCACGTGTAGGGCAGCCCGTCGACCTCTTCCACGGGGACTCCGCGCTGCTCGGCGAGCAGCCGTACGTGGTCCAGGTCGGGTCCGGCGCCGCGCTGGGCGAGGATCTTCCACGGGACCCTGCGCAGCAGGACCCGCGTGGTCTCGCCGACACCCGGTTTGACCAGGTTCACGTCGTGGATGCCGTACTCCTCGCTGATGCGCTCGACCGCGGCCCAGCCGATCCAGGTGGGTGCCCGGTCGGCGGCGAGGAGTTCCTTGACCTCTTCGTCGACGGCCTCGGCCACCTCGTCGAAGTGGGCGGCGACGGTGTCGACGAAGGCGACGGAGACGTCGGCTCCGGCGAGCTCGCGGTAGAACTTCGCGCCGTGGAAGTCGGCGGGTCCGACGAGGTCGGACCTGAGAACCGTACGGGAGACGAGACCCGAGACGGTGGAATTGAGACAGGCGGAGGGGATCAGGAAGTCCTCGCGGGTGCCGTAGGTCTCCACGCAGGAGCCGGGGTCGGCGAGGACGACGATTTCGGGGTTGAAGCCCTCGAACTCCGCGAGGGCGTCGCGCAGCTCGCGGGTGATGGCGCCCTTGCCGGTCCAGCCGTCGACGAAGACGATGTCGGCGGGGTCGTGGTGGGCGGCGAGCCAGCGCAGGGCGTTGGCGTCGATACCGCGGCCGCGGACGATGGAGACGGCGTAGTGCGGGAGGTCCAGGCCGTGCCGGGTCTGGGCCCAGCGGCGCATCAGCACGCCGACGGGGGTGCCGGCGCGGGCCAGGGAGACCAGGACCGGGGACGGGGAGCGCTCGGCGAGGACGGTCTCGGTGACGGTGCCGACGGCGCGGGCGATGCGGGCGGCGGAGGCGGTGAGGGCGCTCTGGTAGAGCTCCTGGTACTGCGGGGACGGCTGGTATTCGACGGGCAGGGATTCGGCGTAGTGGGCGCCGCCCGCCTGGATGGCCTCCTCGCGTTCCTCGGTCGGCGCCTCCAGTTCGACGTCGGAGAGGTCTTGGAGCAGCCAGCCGACGTCCTCGGGGGCGTAGGAGGAGAACGCGGGGCCGCGCAGGGGCTCGGGCAGCATGGTCGGCTCCTGCCGGTCGGGTGTGTAGGAGGGCACGACGGCGAGCAGGACCCGGCCGGTGTGGGGGGCGAGGGCCGTCAGGAGTCCGGTGCGCAGCGCGGGGGTGTCCCCGGTGGAGTCGACGACGGCGACGACCGCGTCGAAGCGGGGGCCGGCCGCGGCGGCGCGGACGTTGTAGGCGTACCGGTCGCCGGGTCCGTCGGCGGGGTCGTCGTGGGCGGGGAAGACGAGGCGGGTGCGGATGGCGTAGCCGGGGTCGTCCACGGCGAGGACGGGTGAGCGGGTGGTGGTGGAGAAGCGGACCTCGGCGGCCGCGTCGGACTCCTCCAGGGCCTTCGCGAGGCGCAGCGGGGCGTACATCAGCTCCTCGTTGCCGAGTACGAGGATCCGCCCGGGCTCGGGACCCAGTGCTGCGGCGAGCTGCCGGGCGAGGGCGGGCAGGGCCGCTTCGAGCGTCTCGCGGTGGGCGGGGGTGAATCCGTGGCGGCCGCCGTCGGGAACACCCGCGGGCCAGTCCAGCGGGACCTGCCGGTAGGCGGCTCCGGCCCCGGCGGGGGATGCGTCGGGCCCCGGGCCGGCCGGGGGGGTTTCGGGCTGCGCCGGGGTGGTCTCGGGAGCGGCCGCCGCCTCGTGCTCCTCGACCAGGGCCCGGCCCTTGGCCAGGACCCCCTCCGGGAGGGTGACCGTGCCGGAGGCCAGGGCGATCAGGTCCACGCGCGCGCCCAGCTCCGCCGCGAAGGCGGTGAGGCGGTCGCGGTCGGCCGGGGAGCGCATGTCGACGAGCGCGACGACGACGTAGTGCCGCCGGGGGTGGCGGCCGTGCAGGTCGCGGATGGTGTTCAGGACGGTGTTGCCGGTGGAGAACTCGTCGTCGACCAGGACCAGCGGGCCGCTCCCGGCGAGCAGCTCGGGGTCCTCGGGCAGCAGCAGGTGCGAGGTGGCGTGCGAATGCGCCTCCTCGAAGCCCCCGGCGGGCTCCACTCCCGGCACCGGGCGCCGGGTGGAGTGCAGGTAGGGGGCGGGCCCGAGCCCGTCGGCGACGCAGTGGCCCAGCCCGGTGGCGGTCTCGGCGTAGCCGAGGACCACGGCGTCGGCGGCGTCCTCGCCGAGGAGGTCGCGGACCCGGCGGCCGAGGCCGTGGCCGGCGGCGTACACGGCTCCCGGGGACTGCGGGACGTGCTTGCCGAGCACGTGTGAGACCAGCAGGTGCGCCCGCTTGGGGTTGCGGCGCAGTGCCAGGCCCAGCAGTTCGCGCAGCCGCGGCCTACCGGCGTCCGGCGCTTCCTCCAGGCCCACGCCGAGCCGTTGCGCGACCCAGGTTCCCGACCACACCTCGTCGATCGTCTTGCCCTTCCTCGTCGTCACGGGCCGGCTCACACCTGGAGCCCCGCCGTGAGGAGGTCGACGAAGCCGACCTCTTCCTTCGCCACGCCGAAGACCTCGGCGCGCAGCATGGTGCGCTCCGCCCAGGCCCGGTGGGGCTTCACTTCGTTCATCTTGTTCGTGTAGGCGGAACGCATCACGCCGCCGCCGCCGCGCTCGGGGCGCAGGATGTCCTGGGCGTCGCTGAACTCCTCGTGGGAGACCACCGACAGCGCGTGGACGGGCGTGACGTGGGCGGGGTGGATGCAGGTCTTGCCCAGCAGTCCGTTGGCCCGGTCCAGCTCGATCTCGCGCAGCAGTCCGTCGAGGTCGTGCTCGATCAGCGCGGTGCGCAGCTCCTCCACGCCTTCCTCCAGGAAGGGGCTGCGGCGCAGCTGGGGCTTGAAGAGCCGCTGCTGGCTGCGGAAGTACTCCCATACGGGACCGGTGACGGTGAAGCCGGTGCCGTCGGCGCGGCTGAGGACGTTGACGACGTCCGCGATGACGCCTGCCACGATCTGGACGTCGTAGGCGGTCATGTCGGGGGTGCGCCGCAGGCCGTAGGCGGAGCAGAAGTCCGTCACGCCCAGGCGCAGGGCCAGGACGCGCTCGCGGTGGGCGTTGACCGTGCGGGAGATGCCGGCGAGGGCTTCGACCCGGGTTTCGAGGTGGAGCAGGTCGGGAGTCTCCAGGACGGGCATGGCATACAGCCGCGGCAGTCCGCTTGTGGCTTCCGCGTCGGCGACGGCCTCCAGGAAGGCGATTCCGCGGGTTTCGTCGAATTTGGGGAGTACGAATCCGGCCAGTCGCCGTCCGGAGCGGCCCAGGCGGCGCACGAGGTCGGGAATCTGCCCGGGGGTGCGGACGCGGACGAAGAGCAGCGGGAGCTCCGCGGCATCCTCGTCGTCGGTGTCCAGCGCGGCGAACTGCCGGACGAGGTTCTCCTCGGCTCCGACGACATCGCTGTCGCTGATGGAATCCTCCAGGCAGAGGACCATGGAGACGACTCCTCGGCCGGCCTGCTTGCGGACGTCCGCGGCGAGCTGGGGGCGGGTGGCGGGGCTGTAGAGCGTGGCTCCCAGCGCGGCGGCGAGGACGCGGGCCGGGGAGGCTCCGGTGAATTCCGCCGGCTCTTGGTGGAAGAGGTCCTTGCGGACGGTGGGCGAAATATGCCCGAAGTGACGCATGTGCTTCCCCCGTACTGCCTCGGCGGCCCAACTGGCGTGGCCGGTAATAGTACGTACGAACCTGAGTCAAGAGTTCCGCAAGCACATGAAGTTCAGGTAACCCTCTTGCACCATGCCCAGCTCTCGCGTTCGAAACAAGGCCCTCCGGCGGGGCCGCATTGTCCCGCTCACCCCCGGGAGGGCAGGATGACGGGCATGACGCACGCGATGCAGAAGGGCTCCAACATCCCGGTGGCCGCCGTGGCGGTCCGGGCGGTGCTGCGCTGGACCGGTGGCCCCGAGGTACCGGACGTGGACGCGTCCGCGCTGCTCGTCGGCCCGGACGGCCGGGTGCGTTCGGACGAGGACTTCGTCTTCTACAACCAGCCACGGCACCCCTCGGGGGCCGTCTGGCGCCTGGGCAAGAAGCAGGTCGGCGACGCGGTGACGGACGCCGTCCAGGCGGACCTGCGGACGGCGCCCGCCGCGGTGGACCGCATCCTGGTGGTCGCCTCCGCGGAGGACGCCCCCTTCCAGCGGGTGCACGACCTGCGCATCCTGCTGTACGACGCCGGCGCCGCGGGCGGCTCCGACCCGCTGGCCTACTTCGACGTGCGGCCGGAGACCGGCTCCGAGACGGCGCTGATCTGCGGGGAGCTGTACCGCCGGGGCGAGGGGTGGAAGTTCCGCGCGCTGGGCGAGGGCTATTCCGACGGGCTGGTGGGCCTGGCCACCGACCACGGCATCTCGGTCGACGAGAACGCCGCCGAGGGCTCGGCCGGGGCCGCCGGGAGTCCGACGGCCGGTCCCACCTCCGAGCAGACGGCCGCCATGGCGCCGCCCACGCAGGCCCCGCCGGCCGTTCCGCCCGCGTACGGGTACCCGCAGCCGGTGTCCCCGGCGCCGGTGCCCTCGCCGGGCGGGGACCCGTCCTTCCGGATGCCGGTGCAGGGCCCCCAGTTCATCCGGCGCTGAGCCCTCGGGCCCGGTCACGCCTTGGTGCTCTTGTAGCCCCGCCCCCACTGGAGCCCCCAGCCGTACAGCCGGTCCAGCTCGGCCTGGAACCCGTAGACGAACTTCACCTCGCGGCGCACGACGAGCTCGCCTTTGACCTTCTCCAGGGAGACGACGGCGCAGGAGCGGGCCTGCGGCTGCCGTTCGTCCAGCGGGATCTCGATCCGCGGGCCGGTGACCGGGAAGAGGGTCACCATGGCGTGCGTCCGGTCGAAGGCCGGGGTCTGGTCGTAGATGTACACGAAGACCAGCAGCCGCTTGATCTCGTCGGCGTGGTCGAGGTTGACGTACAGGGTCTCGCCCGACGCCGAGCCGAACCGGTCGTCGCCGCTGAGCTTCACGAACGGCGGGTCGTTGAGGTCGCCGAGGAGGTTGCCCAGGGGCTGCACGGCTCCCCTGGTGCCGTCGGTCAGTTCGTACAGGCAGCCCATGTCGAGGTCGACGTTGACCATGCCCTGGGTGTGCGCCTGCACCATCTCGGGCTTGAAGAGTTGGAAGGGGTGCCGGAAGAGCTGCCCGCTCTGGCCGGAGCGGCCCCCTATGTCCGAGGTGCGCATGCGCCAGGACAGGTTGACGCGCAGATTGCCGTGGACCGCCCCCTGTTTGGTGAGCGACACCGTCGGTTGTCGCTTGGTCAGCTCGATCGCGTTCGACGAGGCGCTGCCCGACTGGAACTGCACGGCGCGGCTGCCCAAGATGCCGTCGAAGAAGCCCATTCCTACCCCCTGGTAACCCCGGTCCCCCGGTTGCATACGGCAGACGGGGCGGCCTGCCGGATCCGTGGACCCGGCGGGCCGCCCCGCCTTGGAGCGTTCCGCATTAATGCCCCGGTCATGCCTCGGCGGCGGATCCCTCCAGCTCCAGGCGCTTGTTGCGGCGCACGGAGGACCAGAAGGACCATCCGATCAGGAGGACGCCGACGAGACCGGTGATGATCTCGTTGATCTCGTGCTGGATGGTGACGAGCAGGATGACGGCGAGCGCGCCGATGGCGTAGTGCGCGCCGTGCTCCAGGTAGACGTAGTCGTCGAGGGTGCCCTGGCGGACCAGGTAGACCGTGAGCGACCGGACGTACATGGCACCGATGCCGAGGCCGAGGGCCATGAGCACGATGTCGTTGGTGATGGCGAAGGCGCCGATGACCCCGTCGAAGGAGAAGGAGGCGTCGAGGACCTCGAGGTAGAGGAACATGAAGAACGCGGCCTTGCCGGCCATGACGACGGCCGAGACGGGCTTGCCGGCCTTCTTGGCCTCTTCCTCCGCCTCGTGCTCCGCCTCCTCCTCTTCCTCCAGCTTGTTCTCGAAGTAGCCGGAGAGGCCGCCGACGACCATGTAGGTGATCAGGCCGAGGATCCCGGAGATCAGGACGGTCTGCGCCTTGTCCACGTGCGCGCCGCCGTGCTGGTGGGCGTTGGCGCCGAAGGTCATCGCGGTCACGGCCAGGACGATCAGCGCGATGCACGCCGAGAGCATGTCGACCTTGCCGAGCTTGGCGAGGGGACGCTCCAGCCAGCCGAGCCACTTGATGTCACGGTCCTCGAAGATGAAGTCGAGGAAGATCATCAGGAGGAACATGCCGCCGAAGGCGGCGATGGACGGGTGCGCGTCCGTGACGAGCTGCTCGTACATCTCCTTGTCGTTCATGGCCAGATCGACGGCTTCGATAGGACCGATGCTGGCACTGATCGCGACGATCACGACGGGGAAGACCAGCCGCATGCCGAAGACCGCGATGAGGATGCCGATGGTGAGGAAGATCTTCTGCCAGAAGGCACTCATCTTCTTCAGGATCCCGGCGTTGACCACCGCGTTGTCGAAAGACAGCGAGATCTCCAGGACGGACAGGATCGCCACGATCCCGAACGCCTGCCACCCCCCGTAGAACACCGCTGCGACCAGACCGAGCGCAGTGACTGCGAACGACCAGCCGAAGGTTTTGAGAACCACTGGCACCCCATCGTGTTGTACGGCTTTACGAAACGTTGACCCCGAAGTCTAGAGCGATGCCCCGCAGGCCCGACGCGTACCCCTGCCCTACCGCCCTGAACTTCCACTCGCCGCCGTACCGGTAGACCTCGCCGAAGATCATCGCGGTCTCGCTGGAGGCGTCCTCGGAGAGGTCGTAGCGCGCCAGTTCCTGGCCGTCCGCCTGGTTCACCACGCGGATGAAGGCGTTGGCGACCTGCCCGAAGCTCTGCCGCCGGGCCTCGGCGTCGTGGATCGAGACCGGGAAGACGATCTTGTCGACCTGGGCCGGCACCTTGGAGAGGTCGATGAGGACCGACTCGTCGTCGCCCTCGCCCTCGCCGGTGAGGTTGTCCCCCGTGTGTTCGACGGAGCCGTCGGGGCTCTTCAGGTTGTTGTAGAAGACGAAGTACTCGTCCCCGAGCACCCGGCCGCTGTTGCACAGCAGCGCGCTGGCGTCGAGGTCGAAGTCCGCCCCGGTGGTCGAGCGCGCGTCCCATCCGAGGCCGACCAGGATTCGGGTCAGGTTCGGTGCGGCCTTGGAGAGGGAGACATTGCCCCCCTTGGCGAGTGTGACGCCCATGCTGTGGTCCTCCCCGGACGACGGTGTGACAGGTGTGACGGGTGCGGCCGGTGTGCCGGGCGCGGCGCGGGCCGCCGGCAGTGCGGCGCGGGCAAGCGGGTAAAGCCCGTCCGGCGCCGTACACACAGTGCACGGCGCCGGACGGGTGAACAGCTTCTCGGCTAGACGTTGACGCCGAAGTCCTGGGCGATGCCGCGCAGGCCCGAGGCGTAGCCCTGGCCGATCGCGCGGAACTTCCACTCGGCGCCGTTGCGGTACAGCTCGCCGAAGACCATGGCGGTCTCGGTCGAGGCGTCCTCGGAGAGGTCGTAGCGGGCGAGCTCGGAGTTGTCGGACTGGTTCACGACGCGGATGTACGCGTTGCGGACCTGGCCGAAGCTCTGCTGGCGGCTCTCGGCCTCGTAGATCGAAACCGGGAAGACGATCTTGTGGACGTCGGCCGGAACCCCGGCGAGGTTCACCTTGATCGCCTCGTCGTCGCCCTCGCCCTCACCGGTGGTGTTGTCACCGGTGTGCTCGACCGAGCCGTCGGGGCTCTTCAGGTTGTTGAAGAACACGAAGTTCGAGTCGTTGGCGACCTTGCCCTGGTCATTGGTCAGGATCGCGCTGGCGTCGAGGTCGAAGTCGCCACCGGTGGTGGTGCGGGCATCCCAGCCGAGACCGACGATGACCGCCGTCAGGTTAGGTGCGGCCTTGGTCAGCGAGACGTTGCCGCCCTTGCTGAGGCTGACTCCCACGGGTCCTCCATTGGGTTCTGTGTGGGGCGGTGCCCCGTCGTGCGTTTGCCATCGGATCAACGTTTCGATCCTAGTGACGGGTTCCCGCCTGTACGCGGTTTTCCTTCGGATGCCGCCCGGCGGCGCTCAGAGGGCGTCGAGCGCCTTGACGTACTCGTTCAGGTCACGCGCGTCGGGCAGTCCGTTGACGACAGTCCACCGCACGATGCCGTCCTTGTCGATGATGAAGGTGCCGCGGACCGCGCAGCCCTTCTCCTCGTCGAAGACACCGTACGCCCGCGAGGTCTCCCCGTGCGGCCAGAAGTCCGACAGCAGCGGGTACTCCAGGCCCTCCTGCTCGCCGAAGACCCGCAGCGTCGGCACGGAGTCGTTGGAGACCGCGAGCAGCTGCACGTCGTCGTTCTGGAAGCGCGGCAGCTGGTCGCGCAGCTCGCAGAGCTCGCCGGTGCACACGCCGGTGAAGGCGAACGGGTAGAAGAGCAGCACGACGGCCTTCTCCCCCCGGAAGTCCGAGAGCCGCACGGTGGCACCGTGGTTGTCCTTGAGCTCGAAGTCCGGGGCCTTGTCGCCGACCTCGATCGCCATCTTTCGCATCCCTTCGTTCCTGCCTGCCTGCATGGGGCCGTTCGGGTGCCGCCCAGCTTATGGCCATGCGGCCCGGCGGGCCGTGAACGCGCACGCCCCGCCGTCCGGAGTGACCCGGGTCGGCGGGGCGTGCGTGTCCGCTTCGGCTGCGAGGCGCGGCTCAGCGCTTCTTGACGGCGGCCTTGGGCGTCACCAGCTTGGTGGCGGTCCAGTCCTTGCCGACAGTGACGGGCTTGGCCTGGGAGAGGCCGGCGGTCTCGACGGCCTCGCTGATGTCACTGGCCTCCACGAAGCCGGCACGGCCGGTCTTCGGAGTCAGAAGCAGGACGACGGCACTCTCGTCGACCAGTTCGATGGCATCGACCAGTGCGTCGGTCAGGTCGCCATCCTCTTCCCGGAACCAGAGGACCACGGCATCGACCTCGTCGTCGTAGTCCTCGTCGACGAGGTCGCTGCCGATCTGGTCCTGGATGGACTCACGGAAATCCTGATCGACGTCGTCGTCGTAGCCGATCTCCTGGACCACCTGGTCGGACTGGAAGCCAAGTCGGGTGACCGGGCTCTCCGCGTGGTCCGCGGTCGCGCTCACGGGGTGCCTCCTGCTCGTGTATCGATGATTGTCTTCGGCGGCGCGCGTACGCGCAGCATTGGGCGTAGTCCACACGGGCGGGGCGGATCGCGCAAGTACCCGGCCGCCGAGACCGTCGAAACGGTGACGATTGCGGCCGTCTCGCCGCAACTTTCAGCCTTCCCGTGTGCACCTCTGGTGATTCATCCCACACCATTCCAGCTCGTTCGGCATTCCTTGAGCACTTTCCTACCTGTTTGAGGGACGAACGGCCTTACGAAATCGTTGCCCGGCTTGGGCGTAAGGTTGCGGTTTGGCCGGACCGCCGCCCGTCCGCGGGCCCCGGAACCCTTGCCGAATCCGGGGTTACCCGGTGGTAAAGATGACGATCTCGGCCGAGCGTAAGACCATGGGAGGCGGCGCCCCCCAGGTGCGACTCCGGTACGACTCCCCCGACAGCGAAGGAACAGCGTGGCTTCCGCATCCGATCGCAACCCGATCATCATTGGCGGCCTGCCGAGTCAGGTCCCGGACTTCGATCCGGAGGAGACGCAGGAGTGGCTCGACTCCCTCGACGCAGCCGTCGACGAGCGGGGCCGTGAGCGCGCCCGCTACCTGATGCTGCGGCTGATCGAGCGGGCCCGTGAGAAGCGCGTGGCCGTGCCCGAGATGCGCAGCACGGACTACGTCAACACTATCGCCACCAAGGACGAGCCGTTCTTCCCCGGCAACGAGGAGATCGAGCGCAAGGTCCTCAACGCCACCCGCTGGAACGCGGCCGTGATGGTCTCGCGCGCCCAGCGCCCGGGGATCGGCGTCGGCGGCCACATCGCCACCTTCGCCTCCTCCGCCTCCCTCTACGACGTGGGCTTCAACCACTTCTTCCGGGGCAAGGACGAGGGCGACGGCGGCGACCAGATCTTCTTCCAGGGCCATGCCTCGCCCGGCATCTACGCCCGCGCCTACCTGCTGGACCGGCTCTCGGAGCAGCAGCTCGACGCGTTCCGCCAGGAGAAGTCGAAGGCCCCGTACGGCCTGTCCAGCTACCCGCACCCGCGGCTGATGCCCGACTTCTGGGAGTTCCCGACCGTCTCGATGGGCCTCGGCCCGCTCGGTGCGATCTACCAGGCGCGGATGAACCGGTACATGGAGGCGCGCGGGATCGCGGACACCTCCAAGTCCCACGTGTGGGCGTATCTGGGTGACGGCGAGATGGACGAGCCGGAGTCGCTCGGCCAGCTGTCGATCGCGGCCCGCGAGGGCCTGGACAACCTGACCTTCGTCGTGAACTGCAACCTCCAGCGGCTCGACGGCCCGGTGCGCGGCAACGGCAAGATCATCCAGGAGCTGGAGTCGCAGTTCCGCGGGGCCGGCTGGAACGTCATCAAGCTGATCTGGGACCGCTCCTGGGACCCGCTGCTGGCGCAGGACCGCGACGGCATCCTGGTCAACAAGATGAACTCGACGCCCGACGGGCAGTTCCAGACGTACGCCACCGAGTCGGGGGCGTACATCCGCGAGCACTTCTTCGGCGGCGACCAGCGGCTGCGCGCGATGGTCGAGAACATGACCGACTACCAGATCCAGCACCTGGGCCGCGGCGGCCACGACCACAAGAAGGTCTACGCGGCGTACGCGGCGGCCAAGGCGCACAAGGGCCAGCCGACGGTGATCCTGGCGCAGACGGTCAAGGGCTGGACGCTGGGTCCGAACTTCGAGGGCCGCAACGCGACGCACCAGATGAAGAAGCTGACGGTCGACGACCTCAAGCGCTTCCGCGACCGCCTGCACATCCCGATCACGGACGCGCAGCTGGAGGGCGGCGCCCCGCCGTACTACCACCCGGGCCGCAACTCCCCCGAGATCCAGTACATGCACGACCAGCGCAGCGCCCACGGGGGCTACGTGCCGACCCGCGTGGTGCGTGCGAAGCCGCTCCAGCTGCCGGGCGACGCGGCGTACGCGGCGGCGAAGAAGGGCTCCGGCCAGCAGTCGATCGCCACGACGATGGCCTTCGTCCGCATCCTGAAGGACCTGATGCGGGACAAGGAGATCGGCAGGCGGTTCGTGCTGATCGCGCCCGACGAGTACCGCACCTTCGGCATGGACGCCTTCTTCCCGAGCGCCAAGATCTACAACCCGCTGGGCCAGCAGTACGAGGCGGTCGACCGCGACCTGCTGCTCGCCTACAAGGAGTCGCCGACCGGGCAGATGCTGCACGACGGCATCTCGGAGGCGGGCTGCACGGCCTCGCTGATCGCCGCGGGTTCGGCGTACGCGACGCACGGCGAGCCGCTGATCCCGGTCTACGTCTTCTACTCGATGTTCGGTTTCCAGCGCACCGGTGACCAGTTCTGGCAGATGGCCGACCAGCTCGCGCGCGGTTTCGTGCTGGGCGCGACCGCCGGCCGGACCACCCTGACGGGTGAGGGCCTTCAGCACGCCGACGGCCACTCCCAGCTCCTGGCGTCGACCAACCCGGGTTGTGTGGCGTACGACCCGGCCTACGGGTACGAGATCGCGCACATCGTCAAGGACGGTCTGCGGCGGATGTACGGCCCCGAGGCCGAGGACGTCTTCTACTACCTCACCGTCTACAACGAGCCGATCCAGCACCCGGCCGAGCCGGACGGAGTCGACGTCGACGGCATCCTCAAGGGCATCCACCGGGTGTCGCAGGGCACCTCGGGCACGATCGGGGCGCAGCTCATGGCCTCGGGCGTGGCGGTGCCGTGGGCGCTGGAGGCGCAGCGGCTGCTGGCCGAGGACTGGAACGTCCGGGCGGACGTCTGGTCGGCGACCTCGTGGAACGAGCTGCGGCGCGAGGCCGTCGCGGTGGAGGAGCACAACCTGCTCCACCCGGAGGAGGAGCAGCGCGTCCCGTACGTGACGCGGAAGCTGTCCGGTGCGGAGGGTCCCTTCGTGGCGGTCTCGGACTGGATGCGGTCGGTGCCGGACCAGATCTCGCGGTGGGTGCCCGGCACGTACACCTCGCTGGGCGCGGACGGCTTCGGCTTCGCGGACACGCGCGGTGCGGCCCGGCGCTTCTTCCACATCGACGCCCAGTCGGTGGTCCTGGCGACGCTGACCGAGCTCGCCCGGGACGGGAAGATCGACCGCTCGGTGCTGAAGCAGGCCGTCGACCGCTACCAGCTGCTGGACGTGGCGGCGGCCGATCCGGGTGCGGCGGGCGGCGACGCCTGACACCCGCTCGGCGGGGCCGACCGTCCCCGCGGTGACGTGATCACGGTCCGACGACGGCCTCCGGTGCTCCCGGGGGCCGTCTCGGCTTTACGGGTTCCTTACGATGCTCCGCATGAAGGAACCCTCCCGCCAGCTGCTGTGGGAGCGGCGGAGCCAGACTCCGCTGCTCGTCCTCGCCGTGGCCTTCGCCGTCGCGTACGCCGTGCCCATCGTGGCCCCGGACGCCCCGCCGCCGGTGCACCGGGCCTGTCTGGTCACCGAGTGGGTGGTGTGGGCCTCCTTCGCCTGCGACTACCTGGTACGACTGGGCCTGTCGCCGGCCCGCCGGGCCTTCGTGCGGACCCACTGGATGGACCTGGCAGCGGTGCTGCTGCCGATGATCCAGCCGCTGCGGCTGCTGCGACTGGTCTCCACGCTGCTGCTGGTGGGCCGTCGGGCGCGGATGGCCCCGCAGATCCGGTTGACCACGTACGTGGCGGGGGCGGTCGTCGGGCTGCTGATGTTCGGCTCGCTGGCGGTGCTGAGCGTGGAGCGGGACGCGCCCGGCGGCAACATCAGGAACCTGGGCGACGCCCTGTGGTGGTCGGTGACCACCATGACGACGGTGGGGTACGGGGACCACTCCCCCACCACGGGGCTGGGGAGGCTGCTGGCGGTGGGGCTGATGCTGTCGGGGATCGCATTGCTGGGTGTGGTCACCGCCAACATCGCCGCCTGGTTCATCTCCCGTTTCGAGCGGGACGACCGGGCGGAGCGGGAGCAGACCGCCGCGATCGCCGACCTGGCCGCGGAGGTGCGGGCCCTGCGCGCGGAGGTGTCCCGACTGGGCGGGGCCGCGCCGGGCGCGGGGGCCGCGGCGCCGGCGCCGGTGCCCGCCGGGGCCGGGGGCACGGTCCCGGCGGTCGGGGCCGCTAGTGCTCCCACACCTTGAAGGCCCGCACCTGGTAGGGCGATTGGGGCAGCCAGACCCCGTCGCCCGGATAGGTCTGGAACTCGCCGGTCTCGGCGCATTCGGCGGACTGGTAGGTGGTCACCGGGCGGCCGGTCCGGTTGGCGAGGGCCTGGGCGGTCTTGCCCGCCGGCAGGGCGGTGCAGCTGTCGATGTCGAGGGTGCTGAGCTCGTGGACGTGCCGGACGCCCGTGAAGTCCGGTTTCGCCCACAGGCACAGCTGCCCGGCCGCGCAGGCGCCGAGCGCCGCCGGCGCGGGGGCCGGGGCGGCGTGGGCTGCGGGCGCGGGGGCCGGGGCGGCGTGGGCTGCGGGCGCGGTGCTCGGGATCAGCGCGGTGGAGGCCAGCAGGGCGGCGGCCAGGACGGTGGTGGCGCGGAGGGTGTTACACGTACGCATGACGGGTCAACTCCTTGTGGACTTCGGCGCCCCGGACCGTTCCGCTGCGCCGTCCACACCACGCTGACCTGCGGCGACGGCCGGGCGGAAGAGGCTTCGGCCGGGTCCACCCGGATAGGCGACAGCCCTGCCGGAGACCTCCGGCGGGGCTGTGGCGGGTACGGGGTTGACGCCCCTCCCGGCGAGCTCCGTCTGCTCCGGGGTGGGCGGGGGCAGCTCCGCGGCCCGCCAGTTGTCCCCGAACGAGTTGTGGCAGGGGTCAGGGGTGGCCCCGCAGCCCCGCCGTGGGGCCGGGGCCGGGGCTGGTTCCTTGGCGGGCACCTGGTCGTGGGCGGTGATCTGACGAGTCGTGCGGACGGGCCAATGACAGCGACTGACACTTCACGGACGGCTCAGCCGGACGGCAACCGTCACGTCGGTCACAGGTACCCTGACCGCTCACTCAGCGTCAGATCCACAGGCGGACCAGCGGCAGAAGGGAACCCCTCGGTGACGACCGACGAGCGGCCGGCGCCGCCCGCACCGGTGCCCGGGCTGCGCGAGCGCAAGAAGCGGCGCACCCGGGACGCACTCCTGCGCGCCGCCCTCCTGCTCTTCATCTCCCAGGGGTACGAGCAGACGACCGTCGACGAGATCGCCGACGCCGTGGACGTGTCCCAGCGCACCTTCTTCCGGTACTTCGCCAACAAGGAGGAGGCCGCCTTCGCCGTCCAGGACCTCGTGGAGTCGCACTTCGTCGCCGAACTGCGCGCCCGGCCGGCCTCCGAGGGCCCGCTGGAGGCGCTGCGGGCGGCCGTGCTGGCCGCCTGGGACTCCGTCGAGGAGGCCATCTCCGCGGTGGTCCCCGTCGAGCTCTACATGCGCAGCTACCAGCTGATCGAGTCCACCCCGGCCCTGCTCGCGGTGCACCTGCGCCGCTCCGCCGAGCTGGAGGAGCAGATTTCCCTGCTGATCGCCGGCCGCGAGGGCTTGGACGTGGACGCCGATCCGCGGCCGCGGGTGGCCGTGGCCGCGTTCTCGGGCGTGATGCGGGTCACCGGCCGGCTGTGGGGGCAGGGCCAGGACGCCAGCGTGGCCGCGATCCGGCGGATGACGGAGGCCTACCTGGACCAGATCGGCCCGGCACTGGCGGCGGACTGGCGCGCCCCGCGCGTCGCGGGCGGCAGCTGACGAAGCCCCCGAGCGGGCGGCGTCGCCCGGTCGGCCGTGAATCCGGTCACCCGGCAGGCCGCGGCGGGGGAGGTTCTCTTAGGCTGGGCGCCAGTGAACCTGCCCGGCCATGCCCTCCCCAAACCCCCCGGCGCCGCCCCGCGTCCCGCCGCGGTGCGCACCCTGCTCGCGCTCGTGGTGGTCCTCATCATGCTGGCGACCACCGGGTGGACCGCCGTGCACCGGCCCGAGGGCGCTGCTCCGCTGCGGGCCGCGGCCCTGGCCGCCTGGGCGCAGGCGCGGATCGGCGGCCTCCCGGTGCCTGCCGCCGACGCTCCCGCACGGACGGTGGCGCGCTTCTTCGCGGGTCTGGACGGCGCCCAGCGGGCCCGCCTCGCCGAGGGGTACCCCCTGGTGGTCGGCAACCTCGACGGCGTTCCCACCTCCACCCGCTACCGGGCCAACCTGCACGGGCTGGCGCAGGCGGAGCAGGTCGAGGAGGCCCGCAGCCACGACGTGGCCCTGACGCCCGCCGACCGGGCGGCGGCCGGCCGCCGCGCGCACCGCTTCGCCTCGCTCTCCGAGCCCGGCCGGCAGATCCTCTCCTTCGACCCCACCGGCGGCGGCCGGGTCGCCGAGGTCTTCGGCGACCTCGACCGGGCCCGCCGGGTCTCGGTGGTCGTCCCCGGTGTGGACACCGACCTGATCACCTTCGAGCGGACCCAGCGCCGCTTCGCCGCCCCCGTCGGGATGGCCGACTCGCTGTACGCGACCCAGCGCGCGGTCGCGCCCGACAGCCGCACCGCGGTCATCGCCTGGGCCGGGTACACGGCTCCCACCGGGGTCGGCATGGACGCCGCCACCGGCAGGCTGGCCGTGGACGGCGCCGTGCGGCTCCGGGCGCTGACCGCGTCCCTGCCGGGGAACGCGAGCGTGGCGCTGTTCTGCCACAGCTACGGCTCGGTGGTGTGCGGGGTGGCCGCGCACGAACTGCCGGACCGGGTCACCGACCTGGTGGTGCTCGGCAGCCCCGGGATGCGCGCGGAGAACGTCGAGGGGCTGCGCACCCCGGCCCGGGTGTGGGCCGCCCGCGACGAGGACGACTGGATCGCGGACGTGCCGCACCTGGAGTTCGGCGGGCTGGGACACGGCGCGGACCCGGTGTCGCCGGAGTTCGGCGCGCGGCTGCTGTCCTCGGCCGGGGCCAGGACCCACACCGGCTATTTCGCGCCAGGTACCGGATCGGTGGAGAACTTCGCCCGCATCGGAACCGGCGCGTTCGGTTCCGTTGTCTGCGCGACCGGGGACGATGCCTGCCGCAGTGGAATTTCCGCCGCGGTACGGGACTGACGCGCGTAGAGGCGTGGGAAACGGGCTCCGCTCCGAGGGGGACGCGCGGGGGCGCCGCCCTCTACGATGTGCCGCATGGGTGACGTACTGGCCGGAAACCATGCCGTCTGGGAGTTCGAATCGGACTCCGTGCTCATCCGCTTCACACGGGGGATCAGAACACCGAGGCTGTGGAACGCCCTCGGCGTGCGCCGGATTCCCCTCGAAGCGGTGTCCGCGGTGAGCCTGACCGCGGGGAAGCGGAACACGGTGGTGCTGCGCGCCGTCCCGCGGCCGGGCGCCGATCCGCTGGTGGAGGCAGCCGCCGGGCAGCTGAAGGAGTCCTGCGACCCCTACCGGATGGTGCTCCCGGCCGACCGGGCGCCGCAGGCCGACATCTTCGCCGCCGCGCTGCGCGCCCGGCTGGGGCCGGATGCCGCCGAGCCGGCGCCGGACTTCCTGGTCGCGGCGCCGCGGCCGCCCGTGCAGATGAAGGCGTACGACGCGCGCGTGGCCTTCGACGGCGCGGCGGTGACCTTCCAGTGGTCCCGCACCGGCGCCACCGGCACCAAGTGGAAGGCGGGCGACCAGCGGTACCCGCTGGCCGCCCTGACCGGCGTCGAATGGGCCTCGCCGGACGGACCGGGCGGCCACCTGCGGCTGCTGCTGCGGGACGTCACGGGCGATCCCCGCCCCGACCACGACCTCGCGGCGGCCGTCTTCGGCGTCGGCCACGGGACGGTGCACGAGTCGCTGCCGTTCGCCGCGTCCGTCCTCGCCGCCCTGCGCGCCCGCACCCCGGTCGGCTCGGTGCCCCGGGCCCGCTCCGACGACCGGCTGCGGCACCTGAGCGAGCTGTACGGCGCGGGCCTGCTGACGGACGCCGAATACACGGCGCTGCGGGACCGGTTCGCGGCGGAGTCGCGTTAGGCCTGTCGTCAAAGTCCCGCCTGGCCCGGGGGGTCAGGACTCGCGGGCCGCCGACGTGGAGCTCATGTCCGGGTAGCGGTCCCCCGCGACCCGGCCGGCGATCGGCTCCAGCAGCGCCAGCTCCGCCTCCGTCAGCGTGATCCGCGTCGCCGCCGCGTTCTCCGCGAGCCGTTCCGGCTTGCGGGTGCCCGGGATCGGGACCACGGTCAGCGCGTGCACCGCCGCCCGCTGCTGCACCCAGGCGAGGGCGATCTGCGCCGGGGTCGCACCGTGCGCCCGCGCGATCTCCCGGACCGGTGCCAGGAGCTCCGCGTTGGCCTTCGCGTTGTCCCCGGTGAAGCGGGGCTGGTGGGCGCGGAAGTCGCCCTCCGCCAGGTCCCTGCCCGCGTCCGCGAACGCGCCCGTCAGGAATCCGCGCCCGAGCGGGGAGTAGGGGACGAAGGCCACGCCCAGCTCGGCCGCCGCGCCCACCGCGCTGCGCTCCACGTCCCGGCTGAACAGCGACCACTCCGACTGGAGCGCCGCGATCGGGTGCACCGCGTGCGCCTCGCGGAGCTCGGCTCCGGTGACCTCGCTGAGCCCCAGGTGGCGCACCTTGCCCTCCTGTACCAGCTCCGCCATGGCGCCCACCGACTCGGCGAGCGGCACGCCGGGGTCGCGCCGGTGCATGTAGTAGAGGTCGATGACGTCCACGCCGAGCCGGCGCAGGCTGTGCTCGACGGCCCGGCGCAGGTACGCCCGGTCGTTGCGGATGCCCCGGTACCGGGGGTCGTCGGTGCGCTCTATGGCGAACTTGGTCGCCAGGGTGATGCCGTCCCGGTGCGCGGCGACGAACGGGGCGAGGAACTCCTCGTTGCGGCCCCGTCCGTACACGTCCGCGGTGTCGATCAGGGTCACCCCCGCGGCCAGGGCCGCGTCCAGGGTGGCCCGGGCGGCCGACTCGTCGGTGTCCCCGTAGAACTCGCTCATGCCCATGCAGCCCAGGCCCTGGACCCCGACCAGCGGGCCCCCCGTGCCCAGTTCGACCCGCTCGATGGTGGTGTCGTGCTCCGTCATGGCCGTGCCTTCCCCGCGACCGCGTTCCCCGCCGTCGCGTGCGTCGCAGTCGTGGCCGCGGTCGTGGCCGCGGCATACATGCCGATCTTGTAGTCCAGTACGCCGAGCGCGTCCGTCAGCTCCGTGATCCGCGCCCGTACGTCGCGGCGCGTGCGCTCCAGGAGCTCGCGCCTCGCGTCGACCGTGTGGGCGCCCTCGCGGACCAGTCCGGCGTACCGGACCATGTCCGCCACCGACATCCCGGTGGCGCGCAGCTTGCCCACGAAGGCCAGCCAGTCGAGGTCCTTGTCGCTGAAGCGGCGCTGGCCCGAGTGGGAGCGGTCCACGTGCGGCATCAGGCCGATCCGTTCGTACCAGCGCAGCGTGTGCTGGGTCAGACCGGTCCGGGCCTCGACCTCGCTGATCGTGTACCGCGTCTGCGTCAGGCTCTGGCTCATGGCGTCCACGCTAAATCCCTGGAGTGCACTCCAAGCAAGTAGGCTCGGCGGCATGGAGCGCGTAGAGGCCGTCAACGGCATGGAAAGCCTGCGGATCATCGAGGACTGGCCGGTACCGACCGCCGCGGCGGCCGTGGTGCGGGCCGACGGGAGCCTCGCCGGTTCCCACGGCCCCCTCGACCACCGGTTTCCGCTGGCCTCGGTCACCAAGCCGCTCGCCGCGTACGCCGCCCTCGTCGCGTACGAGGAGGGGGCGCTGGAGCTCGACGAGCCCGCCGGCCCCGAGGGGTCGACGGTCCGTCACCTGCTGGCGCACACCAGCGGCCTGGCCTTCGACGAGCACCGTGTGACGGCGCCGCCCGGACAGCGCAGGCTGTACTCGAACGCCGGTTTCGAGGTGCTCGGCGACCACATCGCCAAGGCCACCGGCATCCCCTTCGCGCAGTACCTGCACGAGGCCGTCTTCGAGCCGCTCGGCATGGCGTCGAGCGCCCTGGAGGGATCGCCCGCCAAGGACGGCGTCTCCACCGTCGCCGACCTGGTGCGGTTCGCCGCGGAGCTCCAGGCCCCGCGGCTGCTCGACGCCCGCACGGTCGCCGCGGCCACCTCCGTGGTCCATCCGGGACTCAAGGGCGTCCTGCCGGGCTACGGCCACCAGTCCCCCAACGACTGGGGGCTCGGCGTGGAGATCCGCGACGGGAAGTCCCCGCACTGGACGGGCACCTCCTCCTCGCCCCGCACCTTCGGCCACTTCGGCCAGTCCGGCACCTTCCTGTGGGTGGACCCGGACGCGCGCGCGGCGTGCGTGGCACTGACCGACCGCCCCTTCGGGCCGTGGGCGGCGCAGGCCTGGACCCCCTTCACGGACGCGGTCCTGGCCGAGCTGGCCGGCGGCCGCGACTGACCCCCGGGGGCGCGCCCGCGGGGCGGCGCCCTACGGCAGTTCCAGGAGCAGCAGCTCCCCCGGGGACCCGGCGACGACCTGCAGGCCTGTCTCCGCGGTGATCCGCGCCGAGTCGCCGGGACCCAGCTCCTCCCCGTCCAGGCGCAGGTCCCCGCGCACCACGTGCAGGTAGACCCGCTCCGCGTCCGGTACGGCCACCCGCTCGCCCGCGCCGGGCCGCCGCACGTGCAGGACGGCGCCGGCTCCCGGGACCTCGTAGGGCGTCCCGTCGGCGGTGCCCCCGGCCACGTCGTACGAGGGCGTTCCGCCCGCCGCGAGCGGCGCGAGCCAGATCTGTACGAAGCGCAGCGGCCGGTCGCCGTCGTTGCGCTCCACGTGGCGCACCCCGGAGCCGGCGCTGAGCCGCTGTACGTCCCCGGGCCCGACCAGGCCCTTCTCCCCGGTGGTGTCCTGGTGGGTGAGCGTGCCCTCGGCCACCCAGGTCACGATCTCGGTGTGGCTGTGGGGGTGTTCGTCGAAGCCGGCGCCGGGGGCGAGGGTCTCCTCGTTGCAGGCCAGGAGGGGGCCGAAGCGCAGGTTGTCCGGGTCGTAGAAGGAGCCGAAGGAGAAGGCGTGCCGGGTGGTGATCCCGGCGGCCGGGTCCCCGCCCTCGTACCGGTCGGCTCCGCGGCGTACATCAATCATGGGGGCCACGGTAGACCCCGGGGGCGAGGACCGGACTCCGCGCTGCCGCGCCGATAAGGCAGTCTTGTCACGTGCCTCAACCCGAACGTGAGCATTCCCCCGCGACCCATTCCGCACATCCCGTACCCGCCCATCCGCATGTCGCGACGCTGCGGCGGCTGGAGAAGTCCTCCGGCAGGCTCGCCGCCAACGCGATCGCGCGGATGGACGAGACCCTGCCGTGGTACCGGGCCATGCCCCCGGAGAACCGGTCGTGGATCGGTCTGGTCGCGCAGGCCGGCATCGCCGCGTTCACCGAGTGGTTCCGGCACCCGGAGACCCCGCAGGCCATCTCCACCGACGTCTTCGGGACGGCCCCGCGGGAGCTGACCCGGGCGATCACGCTGCGCCAGACCGTCGAGATGGTCCGCACCACGATCGAGGTCATGGAGACCGCGATCGAGGAGGTCGCCGCCCCCGGAGACGAGTCGATCCTGCGCGAGGCGCTGCTGGTGTACGCCCGGGAGATCGCCTTCGCGACGGCACAGGTGTACGCGCAGGCCGCCGAGGCGCGGGGGGCGTGGGACGCCCGGCTCGAGTCCCTCGTGGTCAACGCGGTGCTCTCCGGGGAGGCGGACGAGGGGGCGCTCTCGCGGGCTGCGGCGCTGGGCTGGAACTCGCCGGAGCACGTGTGCGTGGTGCTCGGGACCGCGCCGGAGGGGGACAGCGAGCTGACGGTCGAGGCGATCCGCCGTGCGGCCCGCCACCACAAGCTCCAGGTCCTGACGGGCGTCCTCGGCGACCGGCTGGTCGTCATCGCGGGCGGCAGCGACAATCCGATGCAGGTCGCGAAGTCCCTGATCGGCCCGTTCGCGGCCGGTCCGGTGGTGGCCGGACCGGTCGTACCGGATCTGCTGAACGCCACGAAGTCGGCGCAGGCCGCGGCGGCGGGGCTGAAGGCCTGCACGGCGTGGCAGGACGCCCCGCGGCCCGTCCTGGCGGACGATCTCCTTCCGGAGCGCGCGATCGCCTCGGATCCCGCGGCCCGCGAGCAGTTGGTGGAGGAGATCTACAGACCACTGGAAGAGGCGGGCTCGGCGCTCCTGGAGACGCTGAGCGTCTACCTGGAGCAGGCGAGCAGCCTGGAGGGGGCGGCCCGGATGCTGTTCGTGCACCCCAACACGGTGCGCTACCGGCTCCGACGTGTGACCGACGTCACCGGATGGTCGCCCTCGGATGTCCGTTCCGCGTTCACGCTGCGGATCGCCCTGATCCTCGGGCGTCTGGCCGACGGCGATCCCCAGTCCTAGACTTTTGTCGGACATCAACAATTACCCCGACGGTTCTTCGTCCCTGTCCCCACGGGCGGCCGGGACCTTCAACAAGAGAGAGTGTGAGGGTGCTCGTACTCGTCGCTCCCGGCCAAGGCGCTCAGACGCCCGGCTTCCTGACTCCCTGGCTCGACCTGCCCGGCGCCGCTGACCGCGTCGCCGCCTGGTCGGACGCCATCGGGCTCGACCTTGCCCACTACGGCACGAACGCCGACGCCGACGAAATCCGCGACACGGCCGTGGCCCAGCCGCTGCTGGTCGCCGCCGGCCTGCTGTCCGCGTCCGCGCTCGGTTCCCGTACGGCCTTCGGCGCCGTCGCGGGCCACAGCGTCGGCGAGTTCACCGCCGCCGCGTACGCGGGCGTGCTGTCCGAGACGGACGCGCTCCGGCTGGTCCGCACGCGCGGGCTGGCCATGGCCGATGCCTCGGCCGTGACCGAGACCGGCATGGCCGCGGTCCTGGGCGGCGACCGGGACGTGGTCGTCGCACACCTGGAGAGGCTGGGCCTGACCCCGGCCAACATCAACGGCGCGGGCCAGATCGTGGCCGCCGGCACCATGGAGCAGATCGCGGCCCTGGAGGCCGAGAAGCCCGAAGGCTCCATGAAGGTCGTCGCCCTCAAGGTCGCGGGCGCCTTCCACACCCACCACATGACCCCGGCGGTCGCCACGCTGGCGAAGGCCGCCGAGGCCTTCGCTCCGGCGGACCCGGCGCTGACGTACGTTTCGAACAGGGACGGTCTCGTCGTCACCACGGGCGCCGACGTCGTCGCCCGCCTGGTCGGCCAGGTCGCCAACCCGGTCCGCTGGGACCTGTGCATGGAGACGTTCGCCGAGCTGGGCGTCACGGGGATCATCGAGCTCAGCCCCGGTGGCACCCTGACGGGTCTGGCCAAGCGCGCGCTCAAGGGCGTTCCGAGCGTGGCGCTGAAGACCCCGGACGATCTCGACAAGGCCGCGGCGCTCGTCGCCGAGCAGTCGGCCTGAGAGAAGGAGCCCACACAGCATGTCCAAGATCAAGCCGGCCAAGGGCTCCCCGTACGCCCGCATCCTCGGTGTGGGCGGCTACCGCCCGGTCCGGGTGGTGCCCAACGAGGTCATCCTGGAGACGATCGACTCGTCCGACGAGTGGATCCGCTCCCGCTCCGGCATCGCGACCCGGCACTGGGCCTCGCCCCAGGAGACCGTCGCCGCGATGTCGGTGGAGGCCTCGGGCAAGGCTCTGGCCGACGCCGGTATCGCTCCGGAGCAGATCGGCGCCGTGATCGTCTCGACGGTCTCGCACTTCAAGCAGACCCCGGCCGTCGCGACCGAGATCGCGCACCGGATCGGCGCGGGCAGGCCCGCCGCGTTCGACATCTCCGCCGGATGCGCCGGCTTCGGCTACGGCCTGACCCTGGCCAAGGGCCTCGTGGTCGAAGGCTCGGCCGAGTACGTGCTGGTCATCGGCGTGGAGCGGCTTTCGGACCTGACCGACCTGGAGGACCGCGCGACGGCCTTCCTGTTCGGCGACGGCGCCGGCGCGGTCATCGTCGGACCCTCGCAGGAGCCGGCCATCGGCCCCACGGTGTGGGGTTCGGAGGGCGACAAGTCCGACACCATCAAGCAGACCGTGCCGTGGGACGAATACCTCGGCAAGGACGGCGGCGAGAAGTTTCCGGCCATCACGCAGGAGGGTCAGGCGGTCTTCCGCTGGGCCGTCTTCGAGATGGCCAAGGTGGCCCAGCAGGCGCTCGACGCCGCCGGAATCACCGTGGACGACCTGGACGTCTTCATTCCGCACCAGGCAAACATGCGGATCATCGACTCGATGGTGAAGACTCTGAAGCTGCCGGAGCACGTCACGGTCGCCCGTGACGTGGAGACCACCGGCAACACCTCGGCCGCCTCGATCCCGCTCGCTATGGAGCGGCTCCTGGCGACCGGAGCGGCGAAGAGCGGCGACACCGCGCTCGTCATCGGCTTCGGGGCGGGACTCGTCTACGCCGCGACGGTCGTTACCCTCCCCTAGGACCGGGATGCGCATCCCGGCCCTTACACCCAGTACTGAAAGAAGGAGCGCCACATGGCCGCCACGCAGGAAGAGATCGTCGAAGGTCTCGCGGAGATCGTCAACGAGATCGCCGGCATCCCGACCGAGGACGTAGCGATCGAGAAGTCGTTCACCGACGACCTCGACGTCGACTCCCTGTCCATGGTCGAGGTCGTCGTCGCCGCCGAAGAGCGCTTCGACGTCAAGATCCCGGACGAGGACGTCAAGAACCTCAAGACGGTCGGCGACGCCGCGGACTACATCCTGAAGCACCAGGCCGCCTGAGCCTGACGAGCGTTTGTCGCCACCTGGCGGTGGCGCCGTGACAATTCAGCACCCCCTGAGACGTGGAGAAAGAATTCCTGTGAGCCCGACCAATCGCACCGTGGTCGTCACCGGTATCGGCGCAACCACTCCGCTGGGTGGCGACAGCGCTTCGACCTGGGACGGCCTGCTTGCCGGCCGTTCCGGCGTAAAGCCCCTGGAGGGCGAGCGCTTCGCCGAACTCCCGGTCCGCATCGCCGCCCCGGCCGCCGTGGACCCGAGTGAGGTCCTGCCCCGGCCCCTGGCCCGGAAGCTCGACCGCTCGGCGCAGTTCGCCGTCATCGCGGCCCGCGAGGCGTGGGCCGACGCGGGCTACACCGCTCCGGCCGGCGAGGACGCGGCCATCGAGCCCGAGCGGCTGGGCACCGTGATCGCCTCCGGCATCGGCGGCGTGACGACCCTGCTCGACCAGTACGACGTGCTCAAGGAGAAGGGCGTGCGCAGGGTTTCCCCGCACACGGTCCCCATGCTCATGCCGAACGGCCCGTCGGCCAACGTCGGCCTCGAGGTGAACGCCCGCGCGGGCGTGCACACTCCGGTCAGCGCCTGCGCCTCCGGCGCCGAGGCCATCGGGTACGCCGTGGAGATGATCCGCACCGGCCGTGCCGACGTGGTCGTCGCGGGCGGCACCGAGGCGGCGATCCACCCGCTTCCGATCGCCGCGTTCGCCAACATGATGGCGATGTCCAAGAACAACGAGAACCCCGAGCAGGCGTCCCGTCCGTACGACAAGGCCCGTGACGGCTTCGTGCTGGGCGAGGGCGCGGGCGTCGTGATCCTGGAGTCCGCCGAGCACGCCGCCGCCCGCGGCGCCCGGGTCTACTGCGAGGTGCTGGGGCAGGGCCTGTCCGCGGACAGCCACCACATCGCGCAGCCGGAGCCGACCGGTCGCGGTGTCGCCGCCGCCGTGCGGAACCTGCTCGACAACACGGGCCTGGACCCGGCCGAGCTGGTCCACCTGAACGCGCACGCCACGTCCACCCCGCAGGGCGACACGGCCGAGCTGAAGGCCCTGCGCAAGGTGCTGGGCGACGACCTCGACCACATCGCGATCTCCGCCACCAAGTCGATGACCGGCCACCTCCTGGGCGGCGCCGGCGGCATCGAGACCGTCGCGACCGTGCTGGCGCTGTACCACCGGCTGGCCCCGCCGACGATCAACGTCGACGACCTGGACGACGACATCGACGCGGACATCGTGCGCGGCGAGCCGCGCAAGCTGCCTGCCGACGGTCCGATCTCCGCGATCAACAACTCCTTCGGCTTCGGCGGACACAACGTCACCCTGGCGTTCCGCAGCGTCTGATTGTGCTGTCGGCGCCGGCCGCGCTTCGTACGAGAGGGCCCCGCCCGGCAGTCGCGGGGGGGGGCCCTCTCGTAC
>NZ_JBHXSC010000051.1:0-52794 GCF_042716505.1 Streptomyces sp. NPDC058674 | reverse complement strand
GTGGTGAGTTCCTAGACAGCTCCCACCACACCGGAGGTCTTCGTCATGTTCAAGACCTGCCGAGTGTCAACAACGCTCGTGATCAATACACCTAGCAGGTGGAGCGCGTGGGACGGCCGGCGAAGCGGTCCGCGAGCCAGTTGCCGACCACCGGGGAGCGGGTGATCACGCCGCTGACGTGCTCGCCGATCCACACGGTGTCGAACTCGACGTCCGCGCCCGCCGCGCACCACTCGGAGCGCAGCCGACTGCCGACCGCGTAGGGGATCAGCTCGTCGGCGAGCGCGTGGTACTGGTAGACGGGCGCGGCCGGGGCGGTGCCTCCGAGCCGGCTCTGGTCCAGCCGGGCCCGCCAGTCGGGCTGGGCGAGCGGGTCGCGGGTGGTCAGGTCCGAGATCCGCTTGAAGGAGCCCGCGATAGCGTCGATCGCCACGCAGTTCTCCTTCATCCCGGCGACCAGCACCCTGCCCGCGGGGTTGAGGTAGGAGTCCAGCTTCAGCTCGGGGAAGGCCGCGTCCTGGCCGGCCGCCGCCATGAAGACGAGGCCGGAGCCGAAGGAGCCGTTGTTGAAGTCCGCCACCTTCAGCAGGTCGGCTGGCACGCCGCCGGTCGCGGTGCCCTTGACCTGGAGCTCGGGGGCGTAGGAACCCTGGAGCTCGGCGGCCCAGGCGCTGGCCTGGCCGCCCTGGGAATAGCCCACGATGCCGACGGGCCCGGTCGCCGACAGTCCGGCCTGCGGCAGGCGCTGGGCGGCGCGGGCGGCGTCGAGGACGGCGTGCCCGGCGGACGGGCCGACGGTGTAGGTGTGCACGCCCGGGGTGCCGAGGCCCTCGTAGTCGGTGACGACCACCGCCCAGCCGCGCAGGGTGAGTTGCTGGATGAGGTTGGCCTCCGGCGCGGTCCCGTACGGGATGTTGTTGCTCGGCGCGCAGGAGTCGCCCATGCCGACGGTGCCGACGGCGTACGTGATCAGGGGGCGGGGGCCGGTGCGGCCGTCCTGCGGGACGATGACGGTGCCGGAGACGACGTTCGGGGCGCCGTCGGCCGTGGTGGAGCGGTAGCGGATCTTCCAGGCCTTGGTGTGGGTGGGCTGGCCGGGCAGCGGGTGGAAGGCGGAGGGGGCACTGCTGACGACGTCCCCGGGCGCGCCCGGGGCGGCCGCGGTTCCGGCGCCGTCCTGGACGGCGCCGGCGGCGGTGAGGGCCAGGGCGGCCACGGCGGCGAGGGCGGTGCTGCGGAAGCGCGGGGGGTTTCGGAAACGCATGGGCGGCTCTCCCAACGGCTCGTTCCGTGCGGGGCAGGTGAGGTGAAGGTAGTGACCGACCGGTCAGGATGTCGCTGACTGCGCAGCTCACCTTTCCTGGCCCGGAGTGCGCCGACAGTCGGCACCCGGCACCCGGCACCCGACGGCCGACAGCCGACAGCCGCCGGGTGTCGGGTGCCGGCGTCAGCCGCCCGAGGCGATCCGGTAGGCGCCCGGCGTCGTGCCCGTCCAGCGGCGGAAGGCCCGGTGGAAGGCCGTGTCCTCCGAGAAGCCCAGGCGGGCGGCGAGTTCCGCGATGGGCTCCCCGCTCTCCGCCAGCCCCGCGATGGCGGCGTCCCGCCGGACGTGGTCCTTCAACTCCTGGAAGGAGGTCCCCTCCCGCCGGAGGCGCCGCCGCAGCGTCGCCGGGGAGACCGCCAGGCGCGCCGCCACCTCGCCGAGCCCCGGCAGCCGCGGCGAGCAGCGCAGTTGCCGGGTCAGGGTCCGGCGCACCTGCTCCGCGACCGTGGTCCCGTACTCCGGCCGCGACAGCAGGTCGAAGGGGGCCCGGCGCAGCATCGCGTCGAGCGCGGCCTCGTCCCGCACGAGCGGAGCGGTCAGCCAGTGTGCGTCGAAGGCGGCGCCCGTGCGGTCCGCCCCGAAGCGGACCGGGCAGTCGAAGAGCACCTCGTACTCGGCGGCGTGCGGCGGCGGCGGATAGGCGAAGGAGGCGTCCGTGAGGGGGATGCGGCGCCCGATCAGCCAGCTGCTCAGCCGGTGCCAGATGGCGAGCACGCACTCGGTCGTGAAGCGCTCCTCGTCCCGGGCGAGGTCGTTGCGCACCGTGAACCGTGCCTCGCCGCCCACCACGTCGAGCCCCAGCTCGGGCCCGCCGGGGAACAGCCCGTAGAAGACGGCGGCCCGCTCCACGGCCGCCCCCAGGTCCCGGCAGCCCAGGCAGGCGCAGCACATCATCGCGAAGGTGCCGGGACGGCTCGGGACCGCGCCCAGGCCGAGGAACTCGTCCTGGGTGACCCGGTACAGCGCCCGGAACAGCCGGGCGAACTGCGCCGGAGTGATCCGCGCCCGGTCGTCCCCCGGCAGGAGCGGCGGGATGCCCGCCTCCAGGAGCAGCGGCACGGTGTCGATGCCGCGGCGGCGGGCTCCCGCGAGCAGGGCCCGCACGTGGTGCACGGTGATCGTCCGCCTCCCCATGCCCCGACGGTAGCGGCCCGGACCGCGGGGCGATACGGACGCGGCGCCCCCGCCCGCCGCGGTGAGCGCTGCGGCCAGCGGGGCTGACGCCTCCGGTCATGCCGCCGGCCGGGCCGCGCTGCCTAGCGTCGGGGGTCACCAATCCCCGGGAGGGCACGCGATGGACGGTCGGCCGAGCACGCTGGCGGAGTTCACCCGGTGGACCGGGGAGCGCTACGAGCCGGAGCCCGCCCTGCGGTACCGGGCAGCGGCGCCGGACGGAGGGTGGCGGACCCGCACGTACGCCGAACTGGCCGCGGAGTCGCAGGCCGTGGGGCGGGCGCTGCTCGGACTGGGGGTCGCCGCGGGCGAGCGGGTCGCCGTACTGGCGCAGACCCGCCCGCAGTGGACGTACACGCACTTCGGGGTGCTGGCGGCGGGCGCGGTCCTGGTGCCGGTCTACCCGACGGCGGGGGAGGAGGAGCTCGCCTGGGTGCTGGCGGACTCAGAGGCGGTGGTCGTGGTGTGCGACGACGAAGCCCAGCGGGAGCGGGTCGAGGCACTGCGGGGGAAGCTGCCGGCGCTGCGGGCGGTGGAGCTCATGGACGGGCTGCCGTCCCTGCACCGGGCCCCGGAGGCGGAGCTGTCGGCCCGGGCGGCCGCCGTCACCCCGGAGGCGGACGCGTCGATCGTCTACACCTCCGGCACGACCGGGCTCCCGAAGGGCTGCCGCCTCACCCACGGGAACCTGGGAGCGGTCCAGGACGCGACGCTCCCGCTGGTCCGGGGCGGCCCGGGGGACTCCACGTACCTCTACCTCCCGCTGGCGCACCTGCTGGCCCAGCTGATCCAGTTCACGACGCTGCTGGAGGGCGGGGAGCTCTGCTACTACGGGGGCAGGATCGAGGACGTGCTGGCCGAGCTGGGGACCGTACGCCCCACCCACCTGCCGTCCGTGCCCCGCCTGTTCGAGAAGCTGCACTCGGTGGTGCTGTCGCTGGCGGAGTCCCGCGAGGGCGGCCGGGAGGGCTTCGAGGAGGCGGTGCGGATCGGCGTGCTGGCGGCGCAGGGCCGGCTGCCCGACTCGCTGCGGGCGGCGCACGAGGCCGCCGAGGAGTCCCTCTACGCCCCGGTCCGGGGCGCCTTCGGGGGACGGCTGAAGTGGGCGCTGACCGGTGGCGCCCCGATCGCGCCCGCGACCCTGGACTTCCTGCGGGCCTGCGGGATCGCCGTGTTCGAGGGGTACGGGATGACGGAGTCGGGCGGGGTCATCTCCCTCAACCACCCGGACGCGGTGCGGTACGGGACGGTGGGCCGGCCCGTCGCGGGCTGCGAGGTGCGGATCGGGGCGGACGGCGAGGTCCTGGCCCGGGGGCCGATGGTCTTCCCCGGCTACCACGCGAACCGGGCGGCCACGCAGGAGGCCCTGGACGCACAGGGCTGGCTGCACACGGGCGACCTGGGCGAGCTGGACGCGGACGGCTACCTGCGCATCACCGGCCGCAAGAAGGAGCTGATCATCACCTCGGCCGGGAAGAACCTGACTCCGACGGAGGTCGAGTTCGCCGTGCAGCGCTCCCGCTGCGTCTCGCGCGCGGTGCTGATCGGCGACCGCCGGCCGCACCCGGTCGCCCTGATCACCCTGGACGCCGAGGAGATCGCGGCCTGGGCCGCCCGCGAGGGAATCGACGCGGGCCCCGACCCGGCCGCCCACCCGGCGGTCCGCGCCCTGGTGGAGGGCGCCGTCGAGGAGGCCAACGCCACGGTCTCGCGGCCGGCCCGCATCCGGGCCTTCCACATCCTCCCGGAGGACTTCTCGATCGCCGCGGGCACCCTGACCCCGACGCTCAAGCTCCGCCGCGCGGCGGTCGCGCAGCGGTACGCGGCGGAGATCGAGCGGCTGTACGGGGAGTGAGGCGGCGCGGACGCCGCGGGGGAGTGCGCCCCCCGCGGCGTCCGCGTCGCCGCCGGGCCGGACTCCGCCGGCCCGCCGGTCAGCGGCTGCCGGTCACCCCGCCGAGGAAGGCGGTCCAGGCGTCGGCCGCCACCGCCAGTTCGGGGCCGGCGGCCACCTTGGAGTCCCGGACGTGGACGGCGGCGGGGCAGGCCGCGACCTCGACGCAGTTGCCGCCCTCGCCGTCGCTGTGGCTGGACTTGTGCCAGGGGAGGGCCACTTCGAGGCACTCGCCGCCCTCGCCGCTGCTGTAGCTCGACTTGCGCCAGGTCAGGGCCACTTCGACGCAGTTGCCGCCCTCGCCGCCGCTGTAGCTGCTCTTGAACCAGGCGCGGCCGGTGGCGTTCATCGGGTTTCTCCTAGCGTCTTCTCGATCAGGGCGAGGGACTCGTGGGGCGCGAGCGCCTGTCCCCGGATCGTGCCATAGCGCTCGCTCATGATCCGCACCTCGACCGGCTCGGTGATCAGGTGGGGGCGCCCGTAGGCCTCGTGATAGGCGATCTGCTGGCGGCCCTTGGGGTGCAGCAGGGTGAAGGAGCCTTCCATCGCGGTGTGCGCGCCGCGCCCGTACGGCATCACCTGGAGCTCGACCGTGCGCAACCGGCCGATGCGCAGGAAGCGCTGGAGCTGCTCGCGGTGCACCTCCGTGCCGCCGACCCGCCGCTCCAGCAGGTTCTGGTCCAGGACGAAGCTGAAGGTGGGCGAGGGCCACCGTTCGAAGACCTGCTGGCGGGAGAGCCGGTCCAGGACCCGCTTCTCGATCGTGGCCTCGTCCAGCAGCGGGCGGCGCTGCGTGAAGACCTCCCGCGCGTGCGCCTCCGTCTGGAGCAGGCCCGGCACGCCCTGGTGGCCGTATTCGTGCAGCGCCTGCGTCGCCGCCTCGGCCGCCGCGTAGCTCCGGAACCAGTCCGGGTGCCGCGTCCGCACCCGCTTCTGCGCCTCCTTGACCTCCGGGATCGCCGCCAGCAGGACGCCTCGGGCGCCGAGGACCGCGTCCGCCCGCTCCAGCAGGTCCGGCTGCGGGGTGCGCACGCCGCGCTCGATGGCGCCGATCAGGTCCTCGCCGACGTTCAGCCGGGCCGCCAGCTCCTTCTGGTGCAGGCCCGCCGCCTCGCGCAGGGCCTTGATCTGCTTGCCCAGGGCGCGGAAGAGGTGGGCCGTGCCGTCCGCCTCCACCGGGCGCTCGGGGCGCTCCTCGTGGTCCGCCAGGTCGTTCATACGCTGAACCGCCCTCATCCGTACGAGCCGTACACGCAGCCGTCGGCGCCCCTACGGCGCACCCGCGTCCCGCCGCGACTACTGGAAAGCGTAGAGCGCGGCGGCCACGCTCGGTGAGGTGACGATCGAAATCAGTGACATGGCACAGGTCTTCCGGCAGCGGTTCAGCTCCACCCGGCGCGGGGCCCGGCTCGCCCGCTGCCTCGCGCAGGCCCAACTCGTCTTCTGGGGGACGCCGTACGGCTCCCCGCTCTCCGCCGACGTGGGCCTGGTGGTGGGCGAGCTCGCCGCCAACGCCGTGCTCCACGGGCGGCTGCCGGGCCGGGACTTCGAGCTGCTGCTGGAGCACGACGCCCGGTCCGGCGCCGTCCGGGTGACGGTGAGCGACGCCCGGGGCGACGCGGAGCCGCCCGCGGAGCCGCCGCCGGTCGACCCGTGGTCGGCCGAGGGCGGCCGGGGGCTGCTGCTCGTGGCATCCGTGGCCCGCGCGTGGGGGGTGGTGGACCGGGGGCCCGGCAAGTCGGTGTGGGCGGAGCTCGGCGGTGTCGCGCCGACCGCCGACCCGGGGCGAAAAACCCCTGAGACGCGGGCAATTCGGGCGGAGTCCGCGGCGCCCTGACCGGTGGGGCGTGAGGGTCGGGTGAAGCCGAGACGAATGGTCCGTCACATCTGCCGGGGGAGCGGCGAGTCGCTCGCGAATACCTGATAGACAGTGGATATGAACGGCCCGACCGGCCGTAGAACCTTGACGGCTCCTGGGGGGATCGCCGCACTGTGAAGCCGCTTCACCGTCACCTCGTCAACACCTCGCGCAAGGTCCTGTGCACCGCCGCGCTCGCGGCCAGCCTGACCACCGCCGCGGTCGTGACCAGCCCGACGACCGCCGACGCGGGGGAGTCCGAGCCGACCCCGGACAGCCCGCAGGCCGCCGACCGCGGTGACGCCCGGCTGGACCTGCCCGACCTCGTCGCCGACCCGCCGGCGGCCCCGGGTGCTGCCGCCCCGGAGGGGGCCAGCGGCATACCCGGCACCGCCCTGGACGCCTACCAGCGCGCCGCGTCGTCCGTGGCCGCCGCGCTCCCGAACTGCAAGCTGCCCTGGGAACTGCTGGCCGGCATAGGCCGGGTCGAGTCCGTGCACGCCTCGGGCTACGGCCTCAAGGCCGACGGCTCCACCGAGAAGCCCATCCGCGGCCCGCGCCTCGACGGCAACGGCTTCGCCGAGATCCGCGACACGGACCGGGGCGAGTGGGACGCGGACACCGCGTACGACCGGGCCATCGGGCCGCTCCAGTTCATCCCCTCCACCTGGCAGACCTGGGGCGCCGACGGCAACGGCGACGGCAAGCGCGACCCCAACAACATGTACGACGCGGCGCTCGGAGCCGGCCTGTACCTGTGTGCGGGCGACCGCGACCTCTCGAACGCGGCCAAGCTCGACCAGGCGGTCCTCAGCTACAACCGGTCGCGCGAGTACGTGAACACGGTGCTCGGCTACATGCGGCAGTACCAGGCCGGCGGCGGCACCGCGGTCCCGAACCCGCCCGCCGGCACCTACCCGACGCAGCCGCCGGGCAGCCTGCCCACCCCGCGCCCGCCGGTCACGCCGCAGGCGCCGGTCACCCCGACGCCCCCGGTCAGGCCGACGACCCCGGCGAAGCCGACGACCCCGACGAAGCCGACCACCCCGACCACCCCGGCGAAGCCGACGACGCCGACCAAGCCGCCCGTGACGCAGCCGGAGAAGCCGGCCGCGCCCCACCTGTCCGAGCTGACGCTGCTCGGCGGCGCCGGGCTCACGGCCGAGCCCGGCGCGGCCTTCGCCGAGGTCCCCAAGGTGAAGCTGGTCCTCAGCGACGGCAAGCCCGCCGCCGGCCGGGACGTCGTCTTCACGGTCGAGTCGGACACCACCGGCGGCACCGCCTTCCCGAAGGCCCCGGGCAACTCCCTGGTCGTCAGGACGGACGCCCAGGGCACCGCGAGCGCCCCCGGCCTCACGGCGGGCACCAAGCCCGGCATCTTCACGCTGCGGGTCGCGGCCTACGACAAGGCCGGCAGCCTCACGGTGAACCTCACCGGTACGGTCACGGCGAAGCCGGTCGTGGACCTGCTGGCCCGGCCGAAGGGCGCCGAGCCGCTGACGGCCGTGGCCGGTGCGCGCATCGAGGGGATCGAGGTCCTCGCGACGGCGAAGGGCAAGCCGCTCGCCGTGACCGGGGTCCTCGCCGAAGTGGTGGAGAAGAAGAACGGCGCATGGGTCCCGGTGGACCCGGCGACGGCGAAGGGCCCGTACTTCGCGGGCGCCGCGGAGGGCAAGAAGGCGACCAGCCTGGAGCTGCCCGCGACCGGAGCCGACGGCAGGATCGCCCTGCCCGCCCTGCACACGGCGGCGGACCTCGCCCCGGGCACCTACCACCTCCGCCTGACCACCCCGGACGGCGTCACCCTCGTCCTGAACATCGCGGTCACCGCCCCGGCGGCGCCTGCGACGCCCACGCCGCCGAAGACCGCCTGAGCCGAAGGCCCGGCGGCCCGGCCGCGCACGTACGACACAGGGGGCCCGCACCGTGCAGACGGTGCGGGCCCCCTGTCGTACCCCGCCGCTCCGCCCCGGGAGGGCAAAAGGCAGGAGCCCCGCCGCTCTGCTCGCGCAGAGGGGACAGGGCTCCTTGGGTACTGCTTATCCAACCGCGATGAAGGTTGGCCCAGGCGACTAGGCCGGGGTGACGTTCTCCGCCTGCGGGCCCTTCGGACCCTGCGTGACGTCGAAGTTCACCGGCTGGTTCTCCTCCAGGGAGCGGAAGCCAGCGGCGTTGATCGCGGAGTAGTGGACGAAGACATCCGGGCCGCCGCCGTCCTGGGCGATGAAGCCGAAGCCCTTTTCAGCGTTGAACCACTTCACGGTTCCGGTAGCCATGAGCCCTCCTATGGGCCAAAGGGTCGCCCTGCTCCAGAACCTGCTAAGAAGTCTGAAAACTACAAAAGCCTGCGGGTCACATTCTCCGCAGGCTCCGTACTGCAAGGGAAACCGAACTGCAACTTGCGGATGAGCCTAGCATGCACCCTCGGGCCAGGACCAGAGGGAAAGATCACGTCACCCGGACGTTTGAGGACCGCCCGAACGCTGACGTGGCGCAGGGGGCTAGTCTCGCGATGTGGACGTCTATCGCAGCCGGCCCCGCGTCGGCCACATCCAGTTCCTGAACTGCCTGCCCCTCTACTGGGGGCTGGCCAGAACCGGCACGCTGCTGGACCTGGAGCTGACCAAGGACACCCCCGAGAAGCTGAGCCGGCGCCTCGTCGACGGCGAGCTGGACATCGCCCCGATCACCCTCGTCGAGTTCCTCCGCAACGCCGACCAGCTCGTCGCCTTCCCCGACCTCGCGGTCGGCTGCGACGGCCCCGTCATGTCCTGCGTGATCGTCTCGCAGGTGCCGCTGGAGCAGCTCGACGGCGCCCGCGTCGCCCTCGGCTCGACCTCCCGGACGTCCGTGCGCCTCGCCGAGCTGCTGCTTTCCGAGCAGTACGGGGTCCGGCCGGACTACTACACCTGCCCCCCCGACCTGGGGGTGATGATGCAGGAGGCCGACGCGGCGGTGCTGATCGGCGACGCCGCCCTGCGCGCCTCCCTGCACGACGCCCCCCGGCTCGGCCTGACCGTGCACGACCTGGGGCAGATGTGGAAGGAGTGGACCGGGCTGCCGTTCGTCTTCGCCGTCTGGGCCGCGCGCAAGGACTACCTCGCCCGTGAGCCGCTGGTCGTGGAGAAGGTCCACGAGGCCTTCCTCGCCTCCCGGGACGTCTCCCTGGAGGAGGTCGCCAAGGTGGCCGAGCAGGCGGCCCGCTGGGAGGCCTTCGACGCCGACCTCCTGGAGAGGTACTTCACCACCCTCGACTTCCGCTTCGGCCCCGACCAGCTGGCCGGAGTGCGGGAATTCGCCCGCCGTACCGGACCGACGACCGGATACGCGGCGGACGTCACGGTGGAACTGCTGAACACCGTCCGGCTGTAGCCGCGCAAAGCCCGGCACGGCGAATCCGGAGTTTCCCGGGAATTCCCTCCCCGGTGGCATTGCGGACGCGCTGCGGGAATGCGGACGGGGAATGCGGGACGGGTGGGACCGGGCCGCCGCGACGCCCCTGAACGGCGCGCACGGCCCCTGGCGTAGGCTGGATCGGTCCGGACCTTGACACACCGCCGAAAGGTGACGCACCGGTGACCGACCAGGCCGCTCTCCAGTCAGTCCTCGACCGCGCCGCCGCGGGGGGCCGGATCACCCCGGAAGAGGCGCTCGACCTCTACCGCCACGCGCCGCTGCACGCGCTCGGCCAGGCCGCCGACGCGGTGCGCCGCCGCCGCTACGCCGGTACCGAGCACATCGCGACGTACATCATCGAGCGGAACATCAACTACACGAACGTGTGCGTCACCGCGTGCAAGTTCTGCGCCTTCTACGCGGCCCCCAAGGACACGAAGAAGGGCTGGTCCCGCGACCTCGACGACATCCTGCGCCGCTGCGCGGAGACCGTCGAACTGGGCGGCACCCAGATCATGTTCCAGGGCGGCCACCACCCCGACTACGGCGTCGAGTACTACGAGCACCACTTCTCCGCCATCAAGAAGGCCTTCCCGCAGCTGGTCATCCACTCCCTCGGCGCCTCCGAGGTCGAGCACATGGCCAGGATCTCCGGGGTCAGTGCCGAGGAGGCCATCCGCCGCATCCACGCGGCCGGCCTCGACTCCTTCGCGGGCGCCGGCGCGGAGCTGCTGCCGGAGCGGCCGCGCAAGGCCATCGCCCCGCTCAAGGAGTCCGGCGAACGCTGGCTGGAGATCATGGAGATCGCCCACCGGCTGGGCGTGGAGTCCACCTCCACCATGCTGATGGGCACCGGCGAGACCAACGCCGAGCGCATCGAGCACATCTCCATGATCCGGGACACCCAGGACCGTACGGGCGGCTTCCGCGCCTTCATCCCGTACACCTACCAGCCCGAGAACAACCACCTCAAGGGCCGGACGCAGGCGACGATCTTCGAGTACCTGCGCATGATCGCCATCGCGCGGCTCTTCCTCGACAACATCGCCCACATCCAGGGCTCCTGGCTCACCGTCGGCAAGGAGGCGGGCCAGCTCTCCCTGCACTACGGCGCGGACGACCTCGGCTCGATCATGCTGGAGGAGAACGTCGTCTCCTCGGCCGGCGCCAAGCACCGCTCCAACCGCCAGGAGATCATCGACCTGATCCGCAAGGCGGGCCGCACCCCGGCGCAGCGCGCGACCACCTACGAGCACCTGCTGGTGCACGACGACCCGGCCGACGACCCGGCCGACGACCGCGTGGTCTCGCACATCTCCTCCACGGCCATCGAGGGCGGCACGGCGCACCCCGAGCTGAAGCTCATCTCGACGAACTGACCCCGCCGTGCTGACGCTCCACACCGCCGAACTCCTCGTCCCCGGGCCGGGCTCCGCACCCGTGCCCGGCGGCGCGGTCCTCGTCGAAGGGGACCGGATCGCCCGCACGGGGCCGTACCGGGAGCTCGCCGAGGCCCACCCGCACGCCCGCTGCCGGCGCTGGCCCGGGGTGCTCACCCCGGGGCTGCTGGTGCACGGGGCGGACGAGCTGCTGGAGCGCACGTACTACCCGGACGACCCGTACGAGACCGACGAGCTCGGCACGGACCCGATCCGCGGACAGGACGCGCTCGACGCCCTGAAGATGACGGAGCCGCGCTGGGGCAACAGCGCCCGGCGCGGCACCCAGAAGCTCCTCGCGCGCGGTGTGACGGCGGTGACCGGCCGGTTCACGATCCCGGCGGTGCGCACGGCCGTGGTCCGCTCGGGGCTGGCGATCCTGCCGCCCGCCGCGCACGGCGGACCGGCCGCCCTCGACCCGTTCGCCGGGAGGGCCAGTGCCGAGGAGGCCTTCCACGGGCTGCTGGAGCAGGGCGCCCCGGCCCGCTTCGCCGTCTTCGCGGTGGCGGACCCGCAGGAGCTGTACGCGCGGGGCGCGACCACGTGCGTGGCCACGGTCATCGCGGGACGGCTGCTGCACCGCCGTCGCTGACCGGCACGGCTCCGGCCCCGGGTCCGGCGCCGTCCGCCCGGAGGTCCTCACGGGCGAGCGCGGCCAGCAGGCAGGCCTGGAGGCGGCTGACACCGCCCAGCTTGGCCCGGATGTTGACCACGTGGAACTTGACCGTGCTGACGGACAGCCGCAGCGCGCCGGCGAGCTCGGCGTTGGAGGCTCCGGTGGCCAGGCACAGGAAGACGGCCGACTCCTGCTCGGTCAGCTGCACCCGGGCCGGGGCCGGCTCCCCGCGCCCGCCCCGCTCCCCCCGCTCCTCGTGCGCCTGGTTCCCCTCGTACGAGGGGAACCAGGCGGGGACGCTGAAGCTGACGACGCGCACGATTTCGACTCCCACCCCCCGGCCGGCCCACGCACGGGCCGGTCCCTTCGCCTAAGGGACGCTCGGGCCCGACAGATAAGTTCCACTCGCGTCGTACGGCCAGGCGTTGGCGGTGCAGCCGAGCAGCCCCCTGATCTGCTGCATCATCGCGGGAGCGGGACGGCCGGGACCGGGGCAGGTCTCGTGGTCGCGGCCGATCTCGTGCCCGACCTCGTGGTTGACGATCAGCGCCCGGTACTCCTCCACGGGCCCGCTGAACTGCGGTGACCCCTCCTGCCAGCGCTTGAGGTTCACCACGACGGTGTGGCCCGCCCGGCAGTTGGTCTCGCCGATCAGCTCGGGGGTCACCACCTCGCACAGCCGGTCGGTGGTCGTCGGCGTCGCGATCCTGATGGTGAAGTCCACCGGCTGGTCCGCGCCGACCAGGTGGAATCCGTACGCCGGATCACGGGTCCAGCCGCGCGCGTCGCCGAGGATCGCCTCGACGGAGCGCGCCGCGGTGTCGGGGTCGACCCCGGTGTTCTCCTCCACCTCCATCCGCCAGCGCAGCGCGGCCCCCGTGCCCTGGGGCTGCCCCGAGGCGCCGGAGGGCTTGAAGGTGCCCGGCCCGGAGGCCGGGACGGGCGCCGTGGCGGCCGGGGCTCCCGTCGCCCGGGGCGGCGCCGCCGGCGTGGGCGACGCCGGGGCCGCCGGCGGGGGCGCGGCGGCGGAGGAGCGCGCGGGGACGGGGGCGGCCTTGCCGCCCTGCGGGGCCGGGGCCGCGGAGCCGTCCCGCGCCGCGGGGGCCGGCCCGGTCCCCGGCTGCGCCGGGCCCGCCGCGGCGGCCGGCCGGCCGTCCGCGACGGTGGTCCGCTCGCCCCCGGGCACCACCGCGTAGGCGGTCGCCGTGACCGCGAGGAGCGCCGCGGAGCCGAGGAGCGTACGCCGCAGCCGCTTGCGGCGCTGCGCCCGGCGGCGGGCGCGCGGGCCGAGGTGGGAACGCCCGGTGGAACGGCCTGCCGGCATCGTGGAGCCCTCTGTTCGCAGTCGGCGGCGGCCGATGCCGGACCGGCCGCCCGGGGGGCCGCGATCCGGAAGGTGACCCTCACCGGGCCGCACCCGGCCAGTCAACGCGCCCGCGGGCCGCCCGCGTAACTGTCCTTCGGACCAGTTGTGCGGTTCGGGCCCGACGCGGACGGGTATAGAAGACGGCCGACGCGACCCGCCGCCGCCCCCCCGCCCGGTGGAGGCGCCGCCGAGGGGAGGGCCGCGGCCTGAGAGGATGGGACCGTACCCGCCGATCCGCATCGCACAGCGAGGGGCCAACGCCAGTGACCAGGGCATCTCTGGACAAGCAGCCGCACGAAGTCGCCTCCATGTTCGACGGGGTCGCGGCGAACTACGACCTCACCAACGACGTGCTCTCCCTCGGCCAGGCCCGGCTCTGGCGCAAGGAGGTCGCCAAGGCGGTCGGCGCCCGCCCCGGACAGAAGGTCCTCGACCTCGCCGCCGGCACCGCGACCTCCTCGCTGCCCTTCGCCGCGGCCGGGGCGTACGTCGTCCCCTGCGACTTCTCCCTCGGCATGCTCCGCGAGGGCAAGAAGCGCAACCCGTGGCTGCCGCTGACCGCGGGCGACGCGACGAAGCTGCCGTTCAAGGACGACACCTTCGACACCGTCACGATCTCCTTCGGCCTGCGCAACGTCCAGGACACCGACGCCGCCCTGCGCGAGCTGTACCGGGTGACCAAGCCCGGCGGCAAAGTCGTCATCTGCGAGTTCTCCCAGCCCACCTGGGGCCCCTTCCGCACCGTCTACACCGAGTACCTGATGCGCGCCCTGCCGCCGGTGGCCCGCGCCGTGTCCTCGAACCCGGACGCGTACGTGTACCTCGCCGAGTCCATCCGGGAATGGCCGGACCAGCCGGCGCTGGCCGCCCTGCTGCGCAAGGCCGGCTGGTCGAAGGCCGCCTGGCGCAACCTGAGCGGCGGGATCGTCGCGCTGCACCGCGGCGTCAAGGACTGACGCTGCCGTGGACGCCGCGCCCTTCGACTACGCGACGCTGCTGGAGCAGATCGCGCGGGACATCGCCCCGCTGGTCGGCAGCGGGACGCCCGCCGAGTACATACCGGCGCTCGCGTCCGTGGACCCCCGGCAGTTCGGGATGGCGCTCGCCGACCTCGACGGGAACGTCTTCGGGGTGGGGGACTGGCAGGTCCCCTTCTCCACCCAGTCCATCACCAAGGTCTTCGCGCTCGCCCTCGCCCTGGCCGGGGGCGGCGACAGCCTGTGGGAGCGGGTGGGCCGGGAGCCCTCCGGCAACCCCTTCAACTCCCTGGTGCAGCTGGAGTACGAGAACGGCATCCCGCGCAACCCGTTCATCAACGCGGGCGCGCTCGTCGTCACCGACCGGCTGCTGAGCCTGACCGGCGACGCCAGCAGCGAACTCCTCGACTTCCTGCGGCAGGAGAGCGGCAACCCGGACCTCGGCTTCGACGCCGAGGTGGCCGCCTCCGAGCAGGAGCACGGCGACCGCAACGCCGCCGTCGCCCACTTCATGGCCTCGTACGGGAACATCGACAATCCGGTGCCCGCCCTGCTGGAACACTACTTCTGGCAGTGCTCCATCGAGATGAGCTGCGCCGACCTGGCCCGCGCGGGCAGCCTCCTGGCCCGGCACGGACTGCGCGCGGACGGTTCGCGACTGCTGACGCGCAGCGAGGCCAAGCAGATCAACGCCGTGATGCTGACCTGCGGGACGTACGACGCCGCGGGCGAGTTCGCCTACCGCGTCGGACTGCCGGGCAAGAGCGGCGTCGGCGGCGGCATCGTCGCGGTCGTCCCCGGTCAGTGCACCCTGGCGGTGTGGAGCCCCGGCCTGGACGCGCAGGGCAACTCGGTGGCGGGCGTGGCGGCCCTGGACCGCTTCACGACCCTGACGGGCCTGTCGGTGTTCTGAGGGCCCACGGCCAACGGCCCACGGCCCGGCCCCCGGCCCCCCAGCCCCCGGCCCCGGCCGAGGGGACTCACCCCGCTTCGGGCGCCAGCTCCAGCACGTAGCGGCGGGCGTACCGGACGCCGTTCGGCAGCAGGAACCGCTCCGCCAGGGTCATGCCCAGCCGCTCCGCCACCGCGACCGAGCGCGCGTTGTCGTCGTTGACCATCGCGACCACCTGTCGGAGCCCCGCCTCGCGGACCCGCTCCACGGTGGCCAGCGCGGCCGCGTACGCGTACCCCTTGCCCCACGCGGAACGTCCGAGCCGCCAGCCGATCTCGATCTCCCCGACCGGCCCCCACGCCTTCTCCTCGGGCCACGGCTGCGCACCGGTGAAACCGATCACCGCGCCCTCCCCGTCCAGCAGGGTCCACAGGCAGAAGCCCAGCCGGGCGTCGTGCAGCCGCTGGCGGGCGGTGAGCTCCTCGTACACGGACAGCTCGGCGGGCCCGCCGAGGAACTCCATGACCTCCGGGTCGTCGAAGACCCGGTGCCAGGCACGGGCGTCCTCGTCGGTGGGCACGCGCAGCTGCACGGTGGGAAGCGGCCGGGTCGGCGAGGTGGTCATCGGAGGCACCCTTCGGATCGCGATCTCTCTCGCTGCATAGACTGCACATGTCCGGTGCCTTTGGGCACCCTTTATCGAGCCTTCGGGAGACCCCGCAGTGACCGAGCCCCTCTCCGAACACTCCGCGGACGTGATCGTCGTCGGGGCCGGGCCCGCCGGCTCGACCACCGCGTACTACCTCGCCAAGGCCGGATTGGACGTCCTGCTCCTGGAGAAGACCGCGTTCCCCCGCGAGAAGGTGTGCGGTGACGGCCTGACGCCGCGCGCCACCAAGCAGCTGGTCGCCATGGGCATCGACATCTCCGAGGAGGCCGGCTGGCTGCGCAACAAGGGCCTGCGGATCATCGGCGGCGGCCAGCGGCTCCAGCTCGACTGGCCGGAACTCGCCTCCTTCCCGGACTACGGACTGGTCCGCAAGCGCGACGACTTCGACGAGACCCTCGCCCGCCAGGCCCAGAAGGCGGGCGCGCGGCTGTACGAGCGCTGCAACGTCGGCGAGCCGGTGCGCGACCCGCGCACCGGCCACATCACCGGTGTGCAGGCCAAGCTGGGCGAGGAGAAGACCCCGGTCACCTTCAGCGCCCCGCTGGTCGTGGCGGCCGACGGCAACTCCTCCCGGCTGTCCCTCGCGATGGGCCTGCACCGGCGCGAGGACCGCCCCATGGGCGTCGCCGTCCGCACGTACTTCACCTCGCCCCGGCACGACGACGACTACCTGGAGTCCTGGCTGGAGCTGTGGGACCGGCGCGGCGCGCAGGACCGGCTGCTGCCCGGCTACGGCTGGGTCTTCGGGATGGGCGACGGCACCTCCAACGTCGGCCTCGGCATCCTCAACTCCTCCTCCGCCTTCAAGGAGCTGGACTGGCGCGAGGTCCTCAAGGCCTGGTGCGCCTCCATGCCGGAGGACTGGGGCTACACGCCCGAGAACATGACGCAGCCGATCCGCGGCGCGGCCCTGCCGATGGCCTTCAACCGGCAGCCGCACTACACCAAGGGCCTGCTGCTCGTCGGCGACGCCGGCGGCCTCGTCAACCCGTTCAACGGCGAGGGCATCGCCTACGCGATGGAGTCGGGCCAGATCGCGGCCGACGTCATCGTCCAGGCGCACGCCCGGGCCACCCCGGCCCAGCGCGAGCTGGCCCTGCACGGCTACCCGAAGGTCCTCAAGGAGACCTACGGCGGCTACTACACGCTGGGCCGCGCCTTCGTGAAGCTGATCGGCAACCCGAAGGTCATGAAGGTCGCCGCGCAGCGCGGCCTGACCCACCCGGTGCTGATGCGGTTCACGCTGAAGATGCTGGCCAACCTGACCGACCCGACGGGCGGCGACGCGATGGACCGCATCATCAACGGCCTCTCGAAGGTGGCCCCCCGAGCCTGACCGGCCGAGGCCGGGCCGCTCGCCGGGCAGTCGAGCGAGCGGCCCGGCTCGCGACGCGGGGCCGGGGGCCGTCACACGTTGACGATCTTCACTTTCGGCGAGCCGGGAAGCTCCTCGGCGGCCTTGCACAGCGCCGGTATGACCGGACGAGCCGCCTCCGTCTTCGCAGGGCACGCCCCGTGCACGCCGAAGGGCCGGTACTCCACCCCCGAGCGGGGGAGTACCGGCCCTTCCGGGCGCGCGGGCGCCCGGAGTACGGCTCAGAGGACGCGGACGGCGCCCGTGGGCTTGTCGTAGCTCATGGGGCGCTCCACGATGCCCGTGCCGGAGTTCTGCGCGCCGACGAACTTGCCGCCGCCGACGTAGAGGGCGACGTGGTACGCGCTGCCCTTGGCGCCCCAGTACAGGATGTCGCCAGGCTGCAGGGCGCTCAGGGACACCGAGGTGCCGTAGGAGGACTGCGCCTGGGACATGCGGGGCAGGGTGACCCCGGCCTGGCGGTAGGCGGCCTGCACGAGGCCGGAGCAGTCGAACGAGGACGGGCCGGTGCCGCCCATCACGTACGCCTTGCCGACCTGCGCGCGGGCGAAGTTCACGATGGCCGCGGCGGAGCCGGTGGCCGGGGCGGTGACGGTGCCGGTGCCCTTGGCGGGGGTGGAGCTCTGGCCGGAGCCGGACTTGGACACCGTGCCCGAGCCCGAGTCGGACGCGGGGGCCGAGACGGTGGCGAGCGAGGAGCGGGCGGCGTTGCGGGTGGCGCGCTCGGCCTCGGCCTTGCGGTCCGCCTCCTCCTTCAGCTTCTTCTCGCCGTCGGCCTTCTGCTGGGCCTCTTCCTTGGCCTTCTTCGCCTCGGCGGCGGCGCCGGTGCGGGCGCTCTCCTCCTGGGCGGTCAGTTCGCCCTCGACGGCGGCGAGGCGGGTGTTCTCGGCCGCGGTGGTGACGGCGGTGGAGACGTCGGCGCCCAGGTCCAGGTTGAGGACCGGCATTTCGAGCGTCGTCTCGGCCACGGGCTCTGCGGACGGGGACGCGCTCGCGGTGCCGGCCATGGCCAGGGTGCTGAGGACGCCACCGGCAACTCCGGCGCGGACCGCGAGCTTCGAGGCGCTGCGGCGGGGCTTCCGGTGGCTGGGTATGTGAGCGGTGTGGGACATGAGGACAACCGCTATCAGGACATCAGGGTTCCCTTCAAGAATCGTGGGGTGCGCCACAGTTGTGCGCGAGGGCCGCTAACCCGGCCCGCCGACGCTCTTATTGACGCCGTAACGGGCTAATCGGACACACCGTCACAGGGCTGTGATCATGTGGTTTCTGTAATAAGTCCGAATTGATCCACGGACTACCATCACCCCGGACAGTTGGCCAAGCCCCCTTTCGGAGGCGGCAATTCACCGTGACGCAGGTCACAGCATCGCCCCGCCGTGCGGACGCCGCGGCCCCGTTGCGGCCCCGCCGTGAAGCCGCCGGGGAGTTCGTGAACCGATGCACGCGGCCGGCGGTCCGTTCTGCCCCGCTTGCGCCCCGCGTCCACCTCGGTACGCGTGAGCTCCCCCGCCCGGGGGACGGTGATCCCCCTAGCATCCGCGCCACCACGTGGCCAATTTGCCTGCACTGGCCACCGTTTGATAGAGCGCATGTCCTCCTACCTGCGGTAACGCAGTCGGATGTCACCTTTGGTAACCGTCTGGATGCTTCACGTATGAAGATCACCACTCATCGGACTTCATGATCGTTCGTCTGGTGGTGGAGATCACAAACTCGTTGTCGCCCCCCGTGTCGCAGATCACAGACGAGCAGGCATAAGATGCGCAGCAGTCCGGCTTGTGAACTGCCTCACATGTGCACGATCTTGGCGAGGCGGTCCACGCGGCGCCGGCGGCGGTCCAACGGTCAAGGACGACTGGAAGGAGCGAGGAGCGTGAATGCGTACGCGCCCATCCTCGTGCTCGGCGCCCTCGGCGCAGGGTTTGCGATCTTCTCCGTGGTCATGGCCACGCTGATCGGCCCAAAACGGTACAACCGGGCAAAACTTGAAGCGTATGAGTGCGGCATCGAGCCGACTCCGATGCCGGCCGGCGGCGGTCGCTTCCCGATCAAGTACTACCTGACGGCGATGCTCTTCATCGTCTTCGACATCGAGGTTGTCTTCCTCTACCCCTGGGCCGTCACCTTCGACTCCCTGGGGATCTTCGGGCTCGTCGAGATGCTGCTCTTCGTGCTCACCGTCTTCGTCGCCTACGCCTACGTGTGGCGCCGCGGCGGCCTGGAATGGGACTGAGGGGCTGAATTTTCCATGGGACTGGAAGAGAAGCTGCCGAGCGGCTTTCTGCTGACCACCGTCGAACAGGCGGCGGGGTGGGTGCGCAAGTCATCCGTCTTCCCCGCGACCTTCGGCCTCGCCTGCTGCGCCATCGAGATGATGACCACCGGAGCGGGCCGGTACGACCTGGCCCGCTTCGGAATGGAGGTCTTCCGCGGCTCCCCGCGCCAGGCCGACCTCATGATCGTGGCCGGCCGGGTCAGCCAGAAGATGGCGCCCGTACTGCGGCAGGTGTACGACCAGATGCCCGCTCCGAAATGGGTCATCTCCATGGGGGTCTGCGCGTCCTCGGGCGGCATGTTCAACAACTACGCGATCGTCCAGGGCGTCGACCACATCGTCCCGGTGGACATCTACCTGCCCGGCTGCCCGCCGCGCCCCGAGATGCTGATGGACGCGATCCTCAAGCTCCACCAGAAGATCCAGGGCGGCAAGCTCGGCGTGAACCGGGAAGAGGCCGCCCGCGAGGCGGAGGAGGCGGCCCTCAAGGCACTCCCCACCATCGAGATGAAGGGGCTGCTCCGGTGAGCGAGACCCGAGAGCCGGAGAACGGCAGCAACGGCGGCGACGGCGGCGGCAGCGTCCCCGCGCCGAGGGGTCTGGGACCCGAGGTCATCGGCGTCCGCACGGGCATGTTCGGAGCCGCCGCCGGCGGCGACACCAGCGGCTACGGCGGACTGGTCCGCACCGTGGCCCTGCCCGGCGCGAGCAGCCGCCCGTACGGCTCCTACTTCGACGAGGTGGCCGACGAGCTCGAAGGCGCCCTGGAGGAGCAGGGCCTGGTCCCCGGCAACGCCATCGAGAAGACGGTGGTCGACCGGGGCGAGCTCACCTTCCACATCGCCCGCGAGCACCTCGTCCCCGTGGCCTCCACCCTGCGCGACGACCCGGCCCTGCGCTTCGAGCTGTGCACCGGAGTCTCCGGCGTGCACTTCCCCGGCGACAAGGGCCGCGAGCTGCACGCCGTCTACCACCTGCGCTCGCTCACCCACGGGCGGATCGTGCGGCTGGAGGTGTCAGCGCCGGACAGCGACCCGCACGTCCCCTCGCTGGTGGCGGTCTACCCGACCAACGACTGGCACGAGCGCGAGACCTACGACTTCTTCGGCCTGGTCTTCGACGGGCACCCCGCCCTCACCCGGATCATGATGCCGGACGACTGGCAGGGCTTCCCGCAGCGCAAGGACTACCCGCTCGGCGGCATCGCCGTCGAGTACAAGGGCGCCCAGATCCCGGCTCCCGACCAGCGGAGGTCGTACAGCTGATGTCCACTTCACACGCCTCCTCCCGGGAGACCACCGAAGGCCTCGTCTACACCGTCACCGGCGGCGACTGGGACGAGGTCGTCCAGTCGGCGGCCCGCGCGGACGACGAGCGGATCGTCGTCAACATGGGTCCCCAGCACCCCTCCACCCACGGGGTGCTCCGCCTGATCCTGGAGATCGACGGCGAGACGGTCACCGAGGCCCGCTGCGGAATCGGCTACCTGCACACCGGCATCGAGAAGAACCTCGAATTCCGGAACTGGACGCAGGGCACCACCTTCGTGACGCGCATGGACTACCTCACGCCGTTCTTCAACGAGACGGCCTACTGCCTCGGCGTCGAGAAGCTGCTCGGCATCACCGACCAGATCCCGGACCGCGCCACCGTGATCCGCGTGCTCCTGATGGAGCTCAACCGGCTCTCCTCCCACCTGGTGTGCATCGCCACCGGCGGCATGGAGCTGGGCGCGACCACGATCATGATCTACGGCTTCCGCGACCGCGAGCTGATCCTCGACATCTTCGAGCTGATCACGGGCCTGCGCATGAACCACGCGTTCATCCGCCCCGGCGGCCTGGCCCAGGACCTGCCCCCGGGCGCGGTCGACCAGCTGCGCGAGTTCGTGAAGACCATGAAGAAGAACCTGCCGGAATACGACAAGCTCGCCACCGGCAACCCCATCTTCAAGGCCCGCATGCAGGACGTCGGCTACCTCGACCTCACCGGAGCCATGGCGCTCGGCGCCACCGGACCGGTCCTGCGCTCCGCCGGCCTGCCGCACGACCTGCGCAAGTCGGACCCGTACTGCGGGTACGAGACCTACGAGTTCGACGTCCCGACCACCGAGACGTGCGACTCGTACGGGCGGTTCCTGATCCGCCTTGAGGAGATGCGCCAGTCCCTGCGGATCGTCGAGCAGTGCCTGGACCGGCTGGAGCCGGGCCCGGTCATGGTCGCCGACAAGAAGATCGCCTGGCCCGCGCAGCTCGCCATGGGCCCGGACGGCCTCGGCAACTCGCTCGACCACATCAAGAACATCATGGGCACCTCCATGGAGGCCCTCATCCACCACTTCAAGCTGGTGACCGAGGGCTTCCGGGTACCCGCCGGACAGGCCTACGCGGCCGTCGAGTCGCCCAAGGGCGAGCTCGGCGTCCACGTCGTCTCCGACGGCGGCACCCGCCCCTACCGGGTCCACTTCCGCGACCCGTCCTTCACCAACCTGCAGGCCATGGCCGCGATGTGCGAGGGCGGCCAGGTCGCCGACGTCATCGTCGCCGTCGCCTCCATCGACCCCGTGATGGGAGGCGTCGACCGATGACCGACATCCAACTGGGCATGCCGCAGCTGCCCGCCCCCGACTACCCGGCACAGGTGCGCGAACGGCTCGCGGCGGACGCCGCCGACGTCATCGCCCGCTATCCCGACAGCCGCAGCGCGCTGCTGCCGCTGCTGCACCTCACGCAGGCGGAGGAGGGGTACGTCTCGCGCACCGGCATCCGCTTCTGCGCCGAGGTGCTGGGCCTGACCACCGCCGAGGTCACCGCGGTCGCGACCTTCTACACCATGTACCGGCGCAAGCCCTCCGGGGACTACCAGGTCGGCGTCTGCACGAACACCCTGTGCGCCGTCATGGGCGGCGACGCCATCTTCGAGGAGCTCAAGGAGCACCTCGGGGTCGGCAACAACGAGACCACCCCGGACGGCAAGGTCACGCTGGAGCACATCGAGTGCAACGCGGCCTGCGACTTCGCCCCCGTCGTGATGGTCAACTGGGAGTTCTTCGACAACCAGACCCCCGCGTCCGCCAAGGCCATGGTCGACGACCTGCTGGCCGGCCGCCCGGTCGAGCCGACCCGGGGCGCACCGCTGTGCACGTACAAGGAGACGGCCCGCATCCTCGCCGGGTTCCCGGACGAGCGCGAGGGCGCGGTGGAGGCCACCGGCGGCGCCGGCCCCGCGTCCCTCATCGGGCTGCGCATCGCCCGCGGCGAGACCCCGCACACCTCGATCGTGCACCCGCGTGGCGAGGCGACCACCGAGGGAGGGGAGTGATGACCGTGTCCTCCGAGCTGGGCAACGGGGGTGCCCCCCGGTCGGACGCCGGGCACGGCACGAGTCCGGAGAAGCTCCTCGCGCCCGTCCTGTCGGCCTTCTGGGACGACCCGCAGTCCTGGACGCTGGCGACCTACCGCCGGCACGAGGGCTACGAGGGCCTGCGCAAGGCCCTCGCGATGACCCCCGACGACCTCATCGCCTACGTCAAGGACTCCGGCCTGCGCGGCCGCGGCGGCGCCGGCTTCCCCACCGGGATGAAGTGGCAGTTCATCCCGCAGGGCGACGGGAAGCCCCACTACCTCGTCGTCAACGCCGACGAATCGGAGCCGGGGACCTGCAAGGACATCCCGCTCCTCTTCGCCAACCCGCACTCCCTCATCGAGGGAATGATCATCGCCTGCTACGCGATCCGCTCGCAGCACGCCTTCATCTACCTGCGAGGCGAGGTCGTACCGGTCCTGCGCCGCCTCCACGAGGCGGTGCGCGAGGCGTACGAGGCCGGCTACCTCGGCAAGGACATCCTCGGGAGCGGGATCGACCTCGACATCACGGTCCACGCGGGAGCGGGCGCCTACATCTGCGGCGAGGAGACGGCACTGCTCGACTCCCTCGAAGGCCGGCGCGGCCAGCCCCGGCTGCGGCCGCCCTTCCCCGCCGTCGAGGGGCTCTACGCCTGCCCCACCGTGGTCAACAACGTCGAGTCCATCGCCTCCGTCCCCGCGATCCTGCACAGGGGCAAGGACTGGTTCAAGTCCATGGGGACGGAGAAGTCCCCCGGCTTCACCCTGTACTCGCTCTCCGGGCACGTCTCCGGCCCCGGCCAGTACGAGGCCCCCCTCGGCATCACCCTGCGCCAGCTCCTCGACATGAGCGGCGGGATGCGCCCCGGGCACCGGCTGAAGTTCTGGACCCCCGGCGGCTCCTCCACCCCGATGTTCACCGACGAGCACCTGGACGTGCCCCTCGACTACGAGGGGGTGGGCGCGGCCGGCTCGATGCTCGGCACCAAGGCGCTCCAGTGCTTCGACGAGACCACCTGCGTGGTGCGGGCCGTGACCCGGTGGACCGAGTTCTACGCCCACGAGTCCTGCGGCAAGTGCACGCCCTGCCGCGAAGGCACGTACTGGCTGGTCCAGCTGCTCCGCGACATCGAGGCCGGCAAGGGCGTCATGTCGGACCTCGACAAGCTGAACGACATCGCCGACAACATCAACGGCAAGTCCTTCTGCGCGCTCGGGGACGGCGCCGCCAGCCCGATCTTCTCCTCGCTCAAGTACTTCCGCGCGGAGTACGAGCAGCACATCACGGGCAAGGGCTGCCCCTTCGACCCCAGCAAGTCGACCCTCTGGGCTGACACGGAGGTGAACGCATGACCGTCACCACTCACACTCCCGCCGGTGGCGGCGAGGCAGCGGTACCGCCCGAGGACACAGTGTCCCTGACCATCGACGGCATCGAGATGTCGGTGCCCAAGGGGACCCTGGTGATCCGGGCCGCCGAACAGCTCGGCATCGAGATCCCCCGCTTCTGCGACCACCCCCTCCTCTCCCCGGCCGGCGCCTGCCGCCAGTGCATCGTCGAGGTCGAGGGCCAGCGCAAGCCGATGGCCTCCTGCACGATCACCTGCACCGACGGCATGGTCGTCAAGACCCAGCTGACCTCCCAGGTCGCCGACAAGGCCCAGCGCGGGGTGATGGAGCTGCTGCTCATCAACCACCCGCTGGACTGCCCGGTCTGCGACAAGGGCGGCGAGTGCCCGCTGCAGAACCAGGCCATGTCGCACGGCAACGCCGAGTCCCGCTTCGAGGGCCGCAAGCGCACGTACGAGAAGCCCGTACCGATCTCCACCCAGGTGCTGCTCGACCGCGAGCGGTGCGTGCTGTGCGCGCGCTGCACCCGCTTCTCCAACGAGATCGCGGGCGACCCGATGATCGAGCTGCTGGAGCGCGGCGCCCTCCAGCAGGTCGGCACCGGCGAAGGGGACCCCTTCGAGTCGTACTTCTCCGGCAACACCATCCAGATCTGCCCCGTCGGCGCCCTGACCTCGGCCGCCTACCGGTTCCGCTCCCGCCCCTTCGACCTCGTCTCCTCCCCGAGCGTGTGCGAGCACTGCGCGGGCGGCTGCGCGACCCGGACCGACCACCGGCGCGGCAAGGTGCTGCGCCGCCTGGCCGCCGAGGACCCGGAGGTCAACGAGGAGTGGCTCTGCGACAAGGGCCGCTTCGGCTTCCGCTACGCCCAGCGCCCGGACCGGCTCACCACCCCGCTGGTGCGCGGCACCGACGGGGTCCTGGCCCCGGCGAGCTGGCCCGAGGCCCTGGAGGCCGCGGCGAACGGGCTGGCCGGTGCGCGCGGCCGGGCCGGCGTGCTGACCGGCGGCCGGCTCACCGTCGAGGACGCCTACGCGTACGCCAAGTTCGCCCGGGTGGTGCTCGACACCAACGACATCGACTTCCGGGCCCGCGTGCACAGCGCGGAGGAGGCCGACTTCCTGGCCGCCTCCGTGGCCGGCACCGGCAAGGACCTCGACGGCACGGGGGTCACGTACACCTCGCTGGAGGCCGCGCCCGCGGTCCTGCTCGCCGGCATCGAGGCCGAGGAGGAGGCCCCGGGCGTCTTCCTGCGGCTGCGCAAGGCCCACCGCAGGCACAAGCAGCGGACCTTCGCCCTGGCCCCCTTCGCGACCCGGGGCCTGGCCAAGGCGGGCGGCACCCTGCTGGCCGCCGCCCCCGGCACCGAGCCCGCGTGGCTCGACGCGCTGGCCACCCGCAGCGGCCTGGAGGCCGGCGGCGCCGCCGCCGCCGACGCGCTGCGCGAGCCCGGCGCCGTCATCGTCGTCGGGGAGCGGCTCGCCGGGGTGCCCGGCGCGCTGACCGCCGCGGTACGGGCCGCCACCGCCACCGGCGCCAAGCTGGTGTGGACCCCGCGCCGGGCCGGGGAGCGGGCCGCCGTCGAGGCGGGGGCGCTGCCGTCCCTGCTGCCCGGCGGCCGGCCGGCCACCGACCCGCGGGCCCGCGACGAGGTCTCCACCGCGTGGGGCCTGGACGAACTCCCGCACCGCTACGGCCGCGACACCGGCCAGATCGTCGAGGCCGCGGCCTCGGGCGAGCTGGCCGCCCTGGTGGTCGCCGGCGTGGAGGTCACCGACCTGCCCGACCCGGCCCGCGCGCGCCTGGCCCTCAAGGAGGCCTTCGTGGTCTCGCTGGAGCTGCGGCCCGGAGAGGTCACCGACCACGCGGACGTGGTGTTCCCCGTCGCCGCGGTCGCCGAGAAGGCGGGCGCGTTCATCAACTGGGAGGGCCGGGTCCGCCCGTTCGAAGCCGCCCTCAAGCCCGACCAGATGACCCGGCGCCTGGCCCCCGCCGACTCCCGCGTGCTGCACATGCTGGCCGACGCGGCCGACCGGCCCATCGCCCTGCCCGACGTGCACGCCGTACGCCGGGAGCTGGAGCGGCTCGGACCGTGGGAGGGGGAGCTCGCGGCCGAGCAGGCCACCGACACGGTGCCACTGCCCCGCCCCGGAGCCGGCGAGGCGGTCCTGGCGGGCCACCGGTTGCTCCTGGACCAGGGTCTGCTCCAGGACGGGGACGAGGCCCTGGCCGGGACCCGGCACGAGGCCGCCGCCCGGCTGTCGGCCGCCACGGCCGCCGAGACCGGGGTCAAGAGCGGCGACGTCCTCGCCGTCACCGGCCCGGCCGGGACGGTCCGGCTGCCGCTGCGGATCACCGAGATGCCCGACCGGGTGGTCTGGCTCCCGCTGAACTCCACCGGCTCCGGCGTCCTCGCCGACACGGGTGCCCGCCCGGGCACCCTCGTACGCATCGGCCCGGCGACCCCGGCCGTCGCGGGCGACAGCACTGCGGAGGTGGGCGCGTGAACGCGGTACAGATCGCCGCGGAGGACCTTTCCCTCTTCGGCCGCGACGTCTGGTGGCTCGTCGTCGTCAAGGCGGTGTTCTGCTTCGCCTTCCTGATGGTGACCGTGCTGTTCTCCATCGTGTGGGAGCGCAAGGTCGTCGCCTGGATGCAGCTGCGCATCGGCCCCAACCGGCACGGCCCCTGGGGCATGCTCCAGTCCCTCGCCGACGGCGTGAAGCTCATGCTGAAGGAAGACCTGATCGTCAAGCGCGCCGACAAGGTCGTCTACGTGCTGGCCCCGATCATCGCGGCGATCCCGGCCTTCATGGCCATCGCGGTGATCCCCTTCGGGCCCGCGGGCAACGAGGTCTCCATCTTCGGCCAGCGCACCACGATGCAGCTGACCGACCTGCCGATCGCGATGCTCTACATCCTCGCGGTGGCCTCGGTCGGCATCTACGGCATCGTGCTGGCCGGCTGGTCCTCCGGCTCGACCTACCCGCTCCTCGGCGGCCTGCGCTCCTGCGCGCAGATGATCTCGTACGAGATCGCGATGGGCGCGGCCTTCGCCTCGGTCTTCCTCTACTCCGGGTCGATGTCGACCTCGGCGATCGTCGAAGCCCAGGCGGACCGCTGGTACATCATCCTGCTGCCGGTCTCCTTCATCATCTACGTCATCACGATGGTCGGGGAGACGAACCGGGCCCCCTTCGACATGCCGGAGTCCGAGGGCGACCTCGTCGGCGGCTTCAACACCGAGTACTCGTCGATCAAGTTCGCGCTGTTCATGCTCGCCGAGTACGTCAACATGGTCACCGTCTCCGCGGTCTCCGTCACCCTCTTCCTGGGCGGCTGGCGGGCCCCGGCGCCGATCTCCACGTACTGGGAGGGCGCGAACCACGGCTGGTGGCCGATGCTCTGGTTCGTACTCAAGGTGCAGCTCCTCCTCTTCTTCTTCATCTGGCTGCGCGGCACGCTGCCGCGCGTGCGCTACGACCAGCTGATGAAGCTCGGCTGGAAGGTGCTGATCCCGGTCTCCGTGGTCTGGCTGATGCTGGTGGCCACCGTCCGGGCACTGCGCAACGAGGCCTACGACTTCAGCGAGATCGTGCTCTACGTCGGCGGCGCCGTCGTGGCGATCCTGCTGCTCTCCTTCGTCGTGGACGTCTTCCGCGACAAGCGCGAGAAGGCCGCCGCGGAGAAGGCCGTCCACGACGCCGAGCCCTTCGACCCGCTGGCGGGCGGATTCCCCGTACCGCCCAAGCCCGGCCAGCACCTGGCACCCGTACCGCGCCGCAGGTCCCGCAGCGAGAAGGAGCTCATCGCCAGCGGCGGGACGCATTCCGACAGTGACCGAGAGGAGGCTTGAGAGATGTCCGACGACAAGTGGCAGAACCCGGTGGCGGGCTTCGGCGTGACCTTCAAGGCCATGTTCAAGAAGCGCCTCACCGAGCAGTACCCGGAGCAGCAGAAGACCACCGCCCCGCGCTTCCACGGACGGCATCAGCTCAACCGGCACCCGGACGGTCTGGAGAAGTGCATCGGGTGCGAACTATGCGCCTGGGCCTGTCCCGCCGACGCGATCTACGTGGAGGGCGCGGACAACACCGAGGAGGAGCGCTACTCCCCGGGTGAGCGGTACGGAGCGGTCTACCAGATCAACTACGCCCGCTGCATCCTGTGCGGACTGTGCGTCGAGGCGTGCCCGACGAGGGCGCTGACCATGACGAACGAGTTCGAACTGGCCGACTCCAGCCGCGAGTCGTTGATCTACACCAAGGAGCAGCTGCTCGCCGGCCTCACCGAGGGCATGGTCGAGGCACCGCACTCGGTCTTCCCCGGTACGCAGGACACGGACTACTACCGCGGACTGGTGACGGGCGCCGCCCCGGGCACGGTCCGGCAGGTGGCGGTCTCCAAGGGCGAGGTCCCGGCCGGTGCGCGGACCGAGGACGCCGCGCCGGCCGCCGCACACGGGGAGGCCGGGGCATGAGCGCCATCGCCGCCGCGGCCACCTCGCTCACCTCGACCGGTGAGGCCGTGCAGTTCTGGATCCTCGGCACCGTCGCCGTCGTCGGCGCCCTCGCGACGATCCTCATGAAGAAGGCCGTGCACAGCGCGCTGAGCCTGGCCGGGACGATGATCATCCTGGCGGTCTTCTACCTCGCCAACGGGGCCTACTTCCTGGGCGTCGTCCAGGTCGTCGTCTACACCGGCGCGATCATGATGCTCTTCCTCTTCGTGGTCATGCTCGTCGGCGTCACCGCCGCCGACTCCCTCAAGGAGACCATCAAGGGGCAGCGCTGGCTGGCCGCCCTGTGCGGGCTCGGCTTCGGCATCCTGCTGATCGCCGGCATCGGCAACGCCCGGCTCACCCACTTCAACGGGCTCGGCCGGGTCAACTCCGGCGGCCACGTCGAGGGCCTGGCCCAGCTGATCTTCACCAAGTACGTCTTCGCCTTCGAGATCACCGGCGCGCTGCTGATCACCGCGGCCGTCGGCGCGATGGTGCTCACCCACCGCGAGCGCACCGAGCGGGCCGCCACCCAGCGCGAACTGGCCGAGCGGCGCGTGCGGGGCGGCGTCCAGCTCCCGCCGCTCCCCGCCCCCGGCGTCTACGCCCGGCACAACGCGGTGGACGTCCCCGGCCTGCTGCCGGACGGCACCCCGTCCGAGCTGACGGTCAGCAAGACGCTCCGCGCCCGCGGCCAGATCCGGGACGTCTCCGCCGAGGCGCTGGACGACCTCAAGGCCCTGGAGCAGCAGTCCTCGGAGCGCCTCGGCCGTGAGGAGGCCTCGAAGTGAATCCCGTCAACTACCTCTACCTGGCGGCCCTGCTGTTCACGATCGGCGCGTCCGGCGTGCTGATCCGCAAGAACGCGATCGTGCTGTTCATGTGCGTCGAGCTGATGCTCAACGCCTGCAACCTCGCCTTCGTCGCCTTCTCCCGCATGCACGGCAACCTCGACGGCCAGATCATCGCGTTCTTCACGATGGTCGTCGCCGCCGCGGAGGTCGTGGTGGGCCTCGCGATCATCGTGTCGCTGTTCCGTACCCGCCACTCGGCCTCGGTCGACGACGCCAGCCTGATGAAGCTGTAAGGGGCGTTCACGTGGAGAATCTGATTGCGCTGCTGGTGGCCGCGCCCCTGCTCGGAGCGGTGGTGCTGCTCTGCGGCGGCCGGCGCCTGGACAAGGCCGGCCACTGGATCGGCACCCTGCTCGCGGCCGTCTCCTTCGGCATCGGCGCCACCCTGTTCACGGACATGCTGGGCCGCGGGGCCGAGGACCGGACCCTGCGCCAGTACCTGTTCAGCTGGATTCCGGTGGAGGGCTTCCAGGCCGACATCGCCTTCCAGCTGGACCAGCTGTCGATGACCTTCGTCCTGCTGATCTCCGGGGTGGGCACGCTCATCCACGTGTACTCGATCGGGTACATGGAGCACGACGAGCGCCGCCGCCGCTTCTTCGGCTACCTCAACCTGTTCGTCGCGGCGATGCTGCTGCTCGTCATCGCCGACAACTACCTGCTGCTGTACTTCGGCTGGGAGGGCGTCGGCCTCGCCTCGTACCTCCTGATCGGCTTCTGGCAGCACAAGCCCAGCGCCGCCACCGCCGCGAAGAAGGCCTTCCTGGTCAACCGCGTCGGCGACATCGGCCTGTCGATCGCGATCATGCTGATGTTCACCACCTTCGGCACCTTCGCCTTCGGACCGGTCTTCGCCTCCGTCGGCGAGACCTCCGAGGGCACCCTGACGGTGATCGGGCTGATGCTCCTGCTGGCCGCCTGCGGCAAGTCGGCGCAGGTGCCGCTGCAGTCCTGGCTCGGCGACGCGATGGAGGGCCCGACCCCGGTCTCGGCCCTGATCCACGCCGCCACCATGGTCACCGCCGGCGTGTACCTCATCGTCCGCTCGGGCGCCGTCTTCAACGGGGCGCCCGACGCCCAGCTGGTGGTCACCGTCGTGGGCGCGGTCACGCTGCTCTTCGGTGCGATCGTCGGTTGCGCGAAGGACGACATCAAGAAGGCCCTCGCCGGGTCGACGATGTCGCAGATCGGCTACATGATCCTCGCCGCGGGCCTCGGCCCGATCGGCTACGTCTTCGCGATCATGCACCTGGTCACGCACGGCTTCTTCAAGGCGGGCCTCTTCCTCGGCGCCGGTTCCGTGATGCACGGGATGAACGACGAGGTCGACATGCGCAAGTACGGCGGCCTGCGCACGTACATGCCGGTCACCTTCGTGACCTTCGGCCTCGGCTACCTGGCGATCATCGGCTTCCCCGGTCTGTCCGGCTTCTTCTCCAAGGACATGATCATCGAGGCCGCCTTCACCAAGGGAGGCACCCAGGGCTGGATCCTCGGCGGGGTCACCCTGCTGGGCGCCGGCATCACCGCCTTCTACATGACCCGCGTCATGCTCCTCACCTTCTTCGGCGAGAAGCGCTGGCAGCCCGACGCACAGGGGAACGCGCCGCACCCGCACGAGTCCCCGAGGTCCATGACCATCCCGATGATCGTCCTCGCGTTCGGGTCGGTCTTCGCCGGCGGGTTCTTCGAGATCGGCGACCGGTTCCTCAACTGGCTGGAGCCCGTGACCGGTTACGAGCACGGCCACCCGCCGGTCAGCGCCCTGACGGTGACCGCGGCCACCATGGCGGTCCTGGCCGTCGGTGTCGCGCTCGCCTGGTCGATGTACGGACGCAAGCCCGTCCCGGTGGTCGCCCCGCGCGGCTCCGTCCTCACCCGGGCCGCCCGCCGGGACCTCTACCAGGACGACTTCAACCACGTCGTGCTGGTGCGCGGCGGGGAGCACCTGACCCGCTCCCTCGTGTACGTGGACCACAGCCTGGTCGACGGGGTGGTCAACGGTACGGCCGCCGGCGTCGGCGGGCTGTCGGGCCGGCTGCGCAAGCTCCAGAACGGCTACGCCCGCAGCTACGCGGTCTCGATGTTCGGGGGCACGGCGATCCTGATCGCCGCGACCCTGCTGATGAGGGCGGTGTGAGATGAATGTCCCGCTTCTGACGGTGACGGCGGCGGTGCCCGCGGTCGGCGCGATCCTCACGGCGGCCGTTCCGGCCGCCCGCAGGACCGCCGCCAAGTGGCTCGCGCTGCTGTTCTCGCTGGCGACCCTGGCCCTGGCCGTGCTCGTCGCGGTCCGCTTCGAGCCCGGCGGCGAGCGCTACCAGCTGACCGAGTCCCGGAGCTGGATCGCCGACTTCGGGGTCCGCTACGAGCTCGGGGTCGACGGCATCGGGGTGGCGCTGATCGCGCTCACCGCGGTCCTGATGCCGTTCATCATCCTCGCCGGCTGGCACGACGCCGACCCGTCCCCGAGCTCTTCGAGCACGGGAGGCCCCAAGGAGACCAAAAACCTGCGCTGGCGGCCGACCCAGGGCTTCTTCGCCCTGATCCTCATGGTCGAGGCGATGGTGATCATCTCCTTCGCGGCGACCGACGTCTTCCTCTTCTACATCTTCTTCGAAGCCATGCTCATCCCGATGTACTTCCTCATCGGCGGCTTCGGCGACCGGGCCACTTCCTCTCGATCAGCCGCTGACGCGGCGGGCGGGTCCGAGCAGAACGCGGCCGCGCAGCGCTCGTACGCGGCGGTCAAGTTCCTCCTCTACAACCTGGCCGGCGGCCTGATCATGCTCGCCGCCGTCATCGGGCTCTACGTGGTCGCCGGGAACTTCTCGCTCCAGGAGATCACCGCCGCCCGCGCCGCGGGCACGCTCGACATGGCGACCAACACCGAACGGTGGCTGTTCCTCGGCTTCTTCTTCGCCTTCGCGGTGAAGGCCCCGCTGTGGCCGCTGCACACCTGGCTGCCGAACGCGATGGGCGAGGCCACCGCCCCGGTCGCCGTCCTGATCACCGCGGTCGTCGACAAGGTCGGCACCTTCGCGATGCTCCGCTTCTGCCTCGGGCTCTTCCCCGAGGCCAGCAAGTGGGCCACGCCGGTGGTCCTGGTCCTGGCCCTGATCAGCATCGTCTACGGCGCGCTGCTCGCGGTCGGACAGCGGGACATCAAGCGGCTCATCGCCTACGCCTCGATCTCGCACTTCGGCTTCATCGTCCTGGGCATCTTCGCGATGACCTCCCAGGGCCAGTCCGGTGCGACGCTCTACATGGTCAACCACGGCATCTCGACGGCGGCCCTGATGCTGGTGGCCGGCTTCCTGATCTCCCGGCGCGGCTCGCGGCTCATCGCCGACTACGGCGGTGTGCAGAAGGTGGCCCCGGTCCTCGCCGGCACCTTCCTGATCGGCGGCCTCGCCACCCTCTCGCTGCCGGGCCTGGCGCCCTTCGTCAGTGAATTCCTCGTCCTGGTCGGCACCTTCGCCCGGTACCCGGTCGTCGGGATCATCGCCACCACCGGCATCGTGCTCGCCGCGCTCTACACGCTGGTGCTCTACCAGCGCACGATGACCGGCCCCGTGAAGGAGGAGGTCCGCACCATGCCGGACCTGCGCCTGCGCGAGGTCCTGGTGGTCGCGCCCCTGATCGTGCTCCTGATCGGGCTGGGCGTGTACCCCAAGCCGCTGACCGACATCGTCAACCCGGCGGTGCAGCACACCATGTCGGACGTGAAGCAGACCGACCCGAAGCCGGAAGTGGAGGCGGCGAAGTGAGCACAGAAACCGCTGCCCGGAGCCTGTTCACCCTGGCGGCCGACGGACCGGTCGACCGGATTCCGGCGCCGGTCATCGAATACGCGCAGCTCGCGCCCACGCTGATCGTGGTGGGCGCGGCGATCGTGGGAATCCTCGTCGAGGCCTTCGTCCCCCGCAAGGCCCGCTACCCCGTGCAGGTGTTCCTCGCCGTCGCCGCGCTGGCCGCGGCCTTCGCGGCCGTCGTGGGGCTCGCCGCCGGCGGGTACGGAAGCGGCAAGGCGCACGTCGCGGCGATGGGCGCCATCGCCGTCGACGGCCCGGCGCTCTTCCTGCAGGGCACCATCCTGCTGGCCTCGGTCGTGGCGGTGTTCACCTTCGCCGAGCGCCGCCTGGACCCGGCGGCCCACGGCAGCCGGGTCGACTCCTTCGCCGCCCAGGCGGCGTCCGTACCGGGCAGCGAGAGCGAGAAGGCCGCCGTGAAGGCGGGCTTCACCACCACCGAGGTCTTCCCGCTGGCCCTGTTCGCGGTCGCCGGGATGCTGATCTTCCCGGCGGCCAACGACCTGCTGACGCTGTTCATCGCCCTGGAGGTCTTCTCCCTCCCGCTGTACCTGCTCTGCGCCGTCGCCCGCCGCCAGCGGCTGATGTCGCAGGAGGCCGCGGTCAAGTACTTCCTGCTGGGCGCCTTCTCCTCCGCCTTCCTCCTCTTCGGCATCGCGCTGCTCTACGGGTACGCGGGCTCGGTCTCGTACGCCGTGATCGCCGACGTGGTCGACGGCACCGTCACGGCGGTCGACCCCGCGCTGGCCGCCACCATGGGCAACGACGTGCTGCTGCTCATCGGCGGCGCGCTGATCCTGACGGGCCTGCTCTTCAAGGTCGGCGCGGTCCCCTTCCACATGTGGACCCCGGACGTCTACCAGGGCGCCCCGACCCCGGTCACCGGGTTCATGGCGGCGGCGACGAAGGTGGCCGCCTTCGGCGCCCTCCTGCGCCTCCTGTACGTGGTCCTGCCGGGGCTGCGCTGGGACTGGCGGCCGGTGATGTGGGGAGTCGCGATCGTCACGATGCTGGCGGGCGCGGTGATCGCCGTGACCCAGACGGACGTCAAGCGGCTGCTCGCGTACTCCTCGATCGCGCACGCGGGCTTCATCCTGGCCGGCGTGATCGCGACCTCGGCGGAGGGCGTCAAGTCCGTCCTCTTCTACCTGGGCGCCTACTCCTTCGTGACGATCGGCGCCTTCGCGGTGGTCACGCTGGTGCGCGACGCGGGCGGCGAGGCCACGCACCTGTCCAAGTGGGCCGGCCTCGGGCGGCGTTCGCCGCTGACGGCGGCGGTCTTCGCGGTGTTCCTGCTGGCCTTCGCCGGCATTCCGCTGACGTCGGGCTTCACCGGCAAGTTCGCCGTGTTCAAGGCGGCTGCGGAGGGCGGCGCCGGGGTGCTGGTCGTGGTGGGCGTGATCTCGTCCGCGATCGCCGCGTTCTTCTACATCCGGGTGATCGTGCTGATGTTCTTCAGCGAACCGAAGGCCGACGGCCCGACGGTGGCCGTCCCCTCGCCGCTGACGATGACGACCATCGCGGTGGGCGTCGCGGTCACGCTGGTGCTGGGCGTCGCCCCGCAGTACTTCCTGGAACTGGCCGGGCAGGCGAGCACGTTCGTCCGCTGACCCGCCCCGGTACGGCGCAGGGCCCGGCCCCCTTCGGGGGGTCGGGCCCTGCGGCTTACCCGGGGCGCCCGCGCTTCGGCGTGATGGCGGTGAGATCCAGATCGACGGGGAAGGGGACGGAGACCTTCAGGCGGTCGTGGAAGATCCCGGTGGCGACGTATGTCCGGGTGGCGGGATCGAGTTCGTAGACGTAGACCACGGCCCGGCCGTCCTTGTTCTCCACGCGCCAGAAGTGGGCGATCCCTGCCCGGGCGTACTTCAAGGGCTTGGTCTCGCGATCACGGGAGACCGATTCGGGGGACACGACTTCGATGGCGAGCCGAACGGATTCCGCAGGAAGACGCGTCTGATCCAGATCCTCGTAGGGCTCCTCCGGTACGACGATCACATCCGGTTCGGGCCGATTGTGACGATCGATGTCGATGGTGAACTCCCGCATGACCTCCAGGCCTTCCGGGGCTGCGGATCGCAGCCGACTTTCGAGGAAACTGACCGCGCGCCAGTGAAAGCGGGTTTGCGGACTCACGAAGATCAGGCTCCCGTCGATCAGCTCCGTGTGCGGAGGCAGATTCGGAAGCGCGTCCAGGTCGTCGGCAGTCCAGCCGCCTGCCGGCGGGATCGGCCAGCAAGGCCCTGGCTCCGGTACAGGCTGCGGCGCTGCGGATTCGACGCTCATCAGTGCTCCCATGAGGCGGAGTCTTGCGAGTGTGACCAGCGTATCGCCGGGAATCCGCGGCACGCCGCCCCTTCGGGTGAGTCATATGCGGGAAGCACTTGACGGCCGCGGCGGGCGCGGGCTAGTGCCCGTGCGCGTGTCCGGAGCCGCCCGCCGCCGGGGTCTTCTTGGGGCAGGTCAGCGCGGGGTTCCAGTTGTGGAAGAGGCCGGCCGGGTTCTTCTTGTACGCCCACATGTGCAGGTCGTAGTGCTTGGGCATGCCCGCCCAGTGGCCCGGCATGGGCCCGTCGAAGGGCAGCCCGAACATGCCGGGCCGGTCGTCGGCGGTCTTCAGGTCCTGGTCCCGGTCGGTGGACATCCACTCCACGGCCTGGAGCGTGCGGCGGCCGTTGCGGTCCTTCTCGGTGCTGTAGAGGAGCGCGGTCGGCTTCGCGGGGTCCTTCGAGCCCCAGTTGGCCTGCTTGACGTAGTGGTAGCCCATGGCGCCGGCCCCGAACGGGTTGGTCATGCAGCTCTCGCCCTTCGGGACGTACCCGGCCCTGAGGGCCTCCCGCTCGTCCGCGTACCGGGCCGTCGCCCGGATCGCCGTCGCCATGTCCTTCATCGCCCGGGGATTGCGCGGGTCGGGCGCGGGCCCCTCGACGCCGTGGGCCGGGGCCACGGCGACCAGGCCGAGCGACACGGCGGCGGCGCAGGCGAGAACGGCCTTCAGGCTGTGTACGGGCATGGCGGCTCCTCGGGGTGGGGTACCGGGTACGGGTTCCCGATGCGTCCGTCCACCATCGCGGGCCCCCGGGCGCGCCGCACGCGGGCCGCGCCCGAAGGGGGTGCGCGGCCCGCGTGACGGGGTGTCGGGTGACGGGGCGTCGAGCGCCCGGCGCGGCCCGCGCCGCCGTCCGGCGCCCGCGCCCCGTCCGGGCCCCGCGTCCGCTAGCGGGAGCCGGTGATGCGTCCGGTGACCTCGCCGAGGCCCACGCGGGTGCCGTCGGGGCCCGGGGCCCAGGCGGTGAGGGTGACGGTGTCCCCGTCCTCCAGGAACGTCCGCTTGCCGCCGGGGAGCTCGATCGCGTCGCGGCCGTTCCAGGTGAGCTCCAGCAGGGAGCCGCGCTGGTCCACCTCCGGGCCGCTGACGGTGCCGGAGCCGTAGACGTCACCGGTGCGCAGGGAGGCGCCGTTGACGGTCATGTGCGCGAGCTGCTGGGCGGCCGTCCAGTACATCGAGGCGAACGGCGGCCGCGAGACCTCCTGCCCGTTGATGGAGACGGTGATGTGGAGGTCGAAGCCGCCGGGCCGGTCGCTGCCCGCGTCGTCGAGGTAGGGCAGGAGCGGGAAGTCCCGGGCGGGCGGGGCGGTGCGGGCCGCGTCCAGGGCCTCCAGCGGGGTGACCCACGCGGAGACGGAGGTGGCGAAGGACTTGCCGAGGAAGGGGCCCAGCGGCACGTACTCCCAGGCCTGGATGTCGCGCGCCGACCAGTCGTTGAGCAGGAAGAGGCCGAAGACGTGGTCCTCGAAGTCGCCCAGCGCCACCGGGCGGCCCAGCTCGGAGGGGGCGCCGACGACGAAGCCGACCTCGGCCTCGATGTCGAGCTTGACGGACGGACCGAAGACGGGCGCCGGGTCGGCGGGGGCCTTGCGCTGGCCGCGGGGCCGTACGACGTCCGTGCCCGAGACGACGACGGTGCCCGACCGGCCGTGGTAACCGATGGGCAGGTGCTTCCAGTTGGGGGTCAGTGCGTCCCCGTCCGGCCGGAAGATCCTGCCCACGTTGGTCGCGTGGTGCTCGCTCGCGTAGAAGTCGACGTAGTCGGCGACCTCGTACGGCAGGTGCAGCTCCACCGCGTCCAGCGGCAGCAGGTGCGGCTCCACGGCGGGCCGGTGGCCGGGGTCGGTCACCCAGGCGGTCAGGGCGCGGCGCACGTCGCGCCAGGCGGTGCGCCCGGCGGCCAGCAGCGGGTTGAGGGAGGGCTGTCCGAGCAGCCCGGCGTACGGGGAACCGAGCGCGGCGGCGGCCGCCCCCGCGTCGAGCACGTGCCCGCCGATGCGCACGCCGATCCGGCGGCGGTCCTCGCCGGCCGTCGAGAAGACGCCGTAGGGGAGGTTGTGCGGCCCGAACGGGTCGCCCTCGGGGACATCGAGGGGGCTCTGCTGGGGCATGGGGTGCTGCCTCGCTTTCGACGCGGTCCGGGGGTGTCCCGGGGGCTGGTTGACACGTTACGTGGCTGGTGGGGCCTGCGGGAGGCCGGATTCGGGCGCTATTTGTAGGACTTGTCCAACGAGGTCCGTATCCTTGGCACGGTGACTTCCGCCCTCCCCTTTGACCTCATCGCCACCGACCTGGACGGGACTCTGCTGCGCGCCGGCGACACCGTCTCCGCCCGCTCCCACCAGGCGCTCGCCACGGCCCGCGCGGCCGGTGCCCGACACATCATCGTCACCGGCCGCCCGGTTCCACAGGTCCGGCACGTCCTCGAAGGCCTCGGCTACGCGGGGCTCGCGGTGTGCGGGCAGGGCGCGCAGGTGTACGACGCGGCGCACGGAGTCCTGCTGCACTCCGTCTCCATGGACCGGGAGCTGGCCGAGGTGGCCCTCGGCAAGATCGAGGCGGAGGTCGGCGAGGTCTACGCGGCGGTCAACCAGGAGGGGGTGGACGCCGAGATGCTCATGGGGCCGGGCTACCGGATGTGGCACCCCCACCTGCCGACGGTCCGGGTACCGCGCCGCTGCGACCTGTGGTCGGCCCCCATCACCAAGGTGCTGCTCCAGCACCCGGAGCTGGACGACGACGAGCTGACGCGGCTGGCCCGGTCGGCGGTCGCGGACCTGGTGAACGTCACGATGGCCGGCGAGCACACCGTCGAGCTGCAGCCGCCGGGCATCGACAAGGCCAGCGGGCTGGCGCGGGCGGCCGGGCTCCTGGACGCCTCTCCCGCCGGGACGATCGCCTTCGGCGACATGCCGAACGACGTGCCGATGTTCGCGTGGGCCGGGTGGGGGGTGGCGATGGCGAACGCGCACCGCGAACTCCTGGCCGTCGCCGACGAGCGGACGCTCTCGAACGAGGACGACGGCATCGCGGTCGTCCTGGAACGCCTCTACGCCTGACGTCCGCCCCCGCGGGGCCCCACCCCGCGCCCGCCCGGCCGGCGGTCCGGCCGGCCGCACCCATCGGAGCCCCGGCCGTACCCGCCCGGACGGCCGGTCAGCCCGCCGTGCGCGGGAGGCGCCGCTCCCACGTCCGGTGGAAGAGCACCTCCCCGCCCTCCCGGCACACCACCTCGTCGCGCGTCAGGAAGCCGCCCTCGTCGCACGAGATCTCCGACCGGGTCTCGACCCGCGCGTCCCAGCCCCGGTCGGGCCGGTGGAGGCGGATCCTCCACTCCGACCGGGTGGTGGCGGACAGCGCGTCGGCCTCCTGGATCTCGTACACCTCCACCGCGTCCTCGCTGAACTCCAGCCCGTCCGGATACACCCGCGTCCCCCCGTACCGGGGGTCCACCTCCAGCCGCCACGTCCCGCGCGCGACGTCCCGCACCACCAGCCGCTCCGGCCGCGGCTCGTCCAGCGTGGCCGGATACACCACCCCCAGCGGCGCGGACTGCTCCGGCGCCCCGAAGGCGATCTGCCCGTCCGCGGCGGACCGGGCCCGCACCGGGAGGGTCACCGCGCTGCCCTGCGGGTCCAGCGTCCAGCCGGCCTCGGAGCCGGCCCGCGGCCAGATCCACGGCCAGTACGCGGAGGACACCGACAGCCGGATGCGGTGCCCCGGCGCGAAGGAGTGCCCGATGCCGTTCAGCTCGAAGGTGACGTCCTCGTACGCGCCCACCGGCCACGGCGCCGCCCGGTCCCGGCCGTGGCGCGCGGAGAGGTTCAGCGCGCCCCGCGTGACCAGGGTCGAGGAGCCGTCCGGCGCCACGTCGCACAGCCGGGCCGCGACCTGCCCGTACGGCACGTCCATCCGCAGCCGCAGGGTCGCCGAGGGCCGCCCCAGGATCTCCACGGGCTCGTCCCCGCCCACCGGGAACTCGAAGCACGCCGACTTCGCGTCCTCCTCCCGCTGGTCCGGCGGCAGGTCGGCGTCGTTGCCGAAGGGGAAGAACCGGCCCGCGTCCAGCCCCGTGTGCTGGGGGGAGGCGACGTCCACCGGCGGGCCCTGGAGCGCGTACGGGACGGGGATCACGGACGCGGAGGGCCAGGCCCTCTCGCCGACCCAGCGGCCCGGCAGCTCCTCGTACACGGTGGCCGGCGGGTGCGAGTCGCTGATCCAGCAGCGCAGCAGCGGCTCGTCCAGCACGCCGTTGTCCTCGCCCTTGAGCCAGTGGTCCCACCAGCGCAGGGTCTCCTGGAGGAAGCCGATCGCCGGACCCGGCGGCAGCCCGCGGTCCGGGTACTGGTGCGACCACGGCCCGATCAGCCCGCGCACCCGGCCCGGCGGCAGGTGCTCGACCAGCCGCAGCACGGTGTCCCGGTACGGGTCGTGCCAGCCGCCCACCGCGAGCACCGCGGCGCCGACGGCCGCGTAGTCCTCGCAGACGCTGCCGTGGCGCCAGTAGTCGTCGCGGGTCTGGTGCGAGAGCCAGGTGTGGACGAGCGGCTCCACGCCCTCCAGGCGGTCCAGCCACTGCTCCCGCCAGCCCTCGCCCGCGTACTCGGGGTCCGGCGGCCGCGAGGCGAAGGCCAGCATGGTCGCCGCCCAGGCGTGCATGTCCACGGCCAGCACCGAGCCGCCCATGTAGTGCACGTCGTTGTCGTAGCGGTCGTCGGTCGAGCAGACGGTGACGACCGCCTTCAACGCCTCGGGGGCGAGCGCGGCGATCTGGAGGCTGTTGAAGCCGCCCCAGGAGATCCCGAACATGCCCACCGCCCCGCTGCACCACGGCTGTGCCGCCAGCCAGCCGACGACCTCGACCCCGTCGGCCAGCTCCCGGGCGTCGTACTCGTCCCCGGGGCGGCCGCCGCTGCAGCCGTGGCCGCGCACGTCCACCCGTACCGAGGCGTAGCCGTGGCCCGCGTACCAGGGGTGGCGCTGCCGGTCGCGGGGCGCGGTCCAGTCGGTGAGGCGGTACGGGAGGTACTCCAGCAGCGCCGGGACGGGCTCGTCCGTCACCGGACGCCAGATCCGCGCGTACAGCTCGACCCCGTCGGACAGCGGGATCCGGACGTCCTCACGGGTGGTCGCGTACGGGAAATCGGTACGGATGATCATCGGATCGGGTCGCCAATCGCCTGTGGACGGGGGCAAAACGCATTCTCCGCTTGAATCGGCTCCTCAAGAACATACCGGTGCGTATCGGGCGGTGCGCGGGTGGTGGCCGGACAGGCGCTCTCGGTGATCGAAATCGGACCGGATACGCTGGCTTGAGTGATGGCAGCGACACATCGACAATCCATGTGATCGTCAGCGTGATCGTCAGCAGACAGGAGTACCCCTCGTGACCGTCGTCGGGCCGTTCGGACTGAGCGTGCGGGACCAGGCTCTTGAGACCGATGTCCAGGCCGGACTGGCCGCCGTCGAGGCGGGTCTGCTCGAAGCCACCAAGAGCGAAGTCCCCTTCATCACCGAGGCCGCGCAGCACCTCGTGCGGGCCGGAGGCAAGCGGTTCCGGCCGCTGCTCGTCATGCTCGCGTCCCGTTTCGGCGATCCGTACGCGCCGGGGATCGTGCCCTCCGCCGTGGTCGTGGAGCTGACGCACCTGGCGACGCTCTACCACGACGACGTCATGGACGAGGCCGACGTGCGCCGCGGCGTGGACAGCGCCAACGCCCGCTGGGGCAACTCGGTGGCCGTCCTGACGGGCGACTTCCTGTTCGCCCGCGCCTCGCACATCCTGGCCGACCTCGGCCCCGAGGCGGTGCGCGTCCAGGCCGAGGCCTTCGAGCGGCTGGTGACCGGGCAGATCCTGGAGACGGCCGGCCCGCGCGACGGCCGCGACCCCGTCGCCCACTACCTCGACGTCATCGCGGGCAAGACCGGCTCGCTGATCGCCGTGTCCGGCCGCTTCGGCGCGCTGATGTCCGGCGCCGACGAATCGGTCGTCGACATCCTGACCCAGTACGGCGAGCGGCTCGGCACCGCCTTCCAGCTCGCCGACGACGTGCTCGACATCGCCTCCAACGCGCACGAGTCCGGCAAGACCCCCGGGACCGACCTGCGCGAGGGCATCCCCACGCTCCCCGTGCTGCGGCTGCGGGAGGCGGCGGCGCGCGACGGACGGCCGGAGGACCTGGAGCTCGTACGGCTCCTGGACGGCGATCTGACGGACGACGCCCGCCACGCCGAGGTCCTGACCCGGCTGCGGGCCCACCCGGCCCTGGAGCAGGCCCGCCGCGACACGATCCGGTACGCGCAGGACGCGCGCGCCACCCTCGCGCCGCTGCCGGAGTGCTTCGCGAAGTCGGCGCTGGAAGAGCTCTGCGACGCGGTCGTGCACCGCGCCGGCTGACGCCGGCCGCCCCTCCCCGCGGTGGAACGGGCCATTCCGTCACGACGACCCCTACGGGTCCGGGACGGGGTGGCCCGTTCCTTGTCATCCCACGGTCGTACGCGCAGTTGCGTCCGGGGACTGACGCGTCCGCGGCGCAGATTTGGTCAGATGGAGCCATCAACCCCACCAGATCGGGTGAGCGCGGCGACACGGCGGTCGCCGCAGTCGACACAGAGGGCAGGGCACTGACATGGCAGCGAACACGAAGACTTCTCGCAGGGTCGCCCGGTACGGCGTACCGGTGGCAGTGGCGGGCGTGGCCGCGGCGACCATCGCGATGGTCCCGGCCTTCGCCAACGCCGGGGGCCCCGACCTGCCCAAGGTGACGGCGCAGGAGCTCATCGAGAAGATCGCGGCATCCGAGGTCCAGCAGGTGTCCGGCACGGCCCGGCTCAGCACCGACCTCGGCCTGCCGAAGATCGCGTCCGGACTGCTGGGCGGCGGGGGCGTCACGGGCGGCTCCGCCGACCCGGAGGACAAGGTCGCGCAGCTGGCGAACGGCACGCACACCTTCCGCGTCGCGGCCGACGGCCCGGACCGCCAGCGGCTGACCTTCCTGGACGGCAAGGACGAGTACACCCTCGTCCACAACGGCGACGACGTCTGGGGCTACGACTCCCGGTCGAACGAGGCCTTCCACGAGAAGAACGCGGGGAAGTCCGCGGAGCACAAGACGGGTGACCGGCTGGCCGCCTCGCCGCAGCAGCTGGCCCAGGACGTCCTGAAGGCCGCCGGCCCGACCACGGACGTCAGCGTGGGCGACACGGCGCAGGTGGCCGGGCGGGACGCCTACCAGCTGGTGCTCAAGCCCAAGCAGGCCGGCTCCACCGTCGGCTCGGTCCAGATCGCCGTGGACGCCAAGAACGGCGTGCCGCTGCGCGTGCAGCTGCTGTCCTCCCAGGGCGGCAAGCCGATCGCCGACGCGGGCTTCACCCAGGTGGACTTCGCCAAGCCGGCCGCCGGCACCTTCTCCTTCACCCCGCCCAAGGGCGCCAAGGTGACCGAGGGCGCCGACGGCGCCGGCGCCGGCGAGGGCGGCCACGACAAGGGCCTGAAGGCGCTGGAGTCCTTCCCGGGCCTCGGCGAGCTGGCCGGCGGAGCGAACGGCAAGGGCGACGTGACGGTCCTCGGCGAGGGCTGGGCCACCGTCGCGCGCATCGACACCGGCGCGGGCAAGGGCCTGAAGGACCTGGAGAACGACCAGAACGCCCCGAAGGAGGCCAAGCAGTTCCTGAGCGCCCTCGGCGACAAGGTCTCCGGGAAGTTCGGCGAGGGCCGCGTCCTGTCGACCCGCCTGGTCAACGCCCTGATCACGGACGACGGCAAGGTCTACGTCGGCGCGGTCACCAAGGACCAGCTGGTAAAGACGGCCGACGCCGCCAAGTAGCCCCGCGCGCGGCCACGCGCACCGCAAGGGTGGCCCGGGACCTGTGTCCCGGGCCACCCTTGCGCCGTTGCCCTGCTGCGTACAGCGCGCCCGCTGTACGGTGGTCGCCATGTCGAGACACGTCACCATCCGCCTGAACGAAGAGTTCCACGAACGCCTGAAGGCGCGCGCGGCGGCGCTGGGGACGACGGTCACCGCGCTGATCACCGAGGTGACGGAGCGCGAACTCGACGACGACCGGAAGGACTTCCTCTCCGGCATCGACGAGTTCGCCGACCACTGGGGCTACTTCCAGGAGCGGTTCGGCAATTGAAGATCACCATGGAGTGGGCCTGGACCGCTCTGGCCCACCATCTCCCGTCCGACCCCGCGGTCTGGGACCCCTCGGGGGTCGCCGCCGCGGTCGCCCGGCACCAGAACGACCTCGTCCTGGTGCCCGAACAGCCCGCCCCGGACACCGCGTGGCGGGCCGCGGCGTTTCTGCACACCCTCGCCGTGTGCCCGGCGCTGGAGTCCCCGATGAACGAGTTCTACGCGGCCGCGGCCACCCGCTCGTACCTGCGGGTGGCCGGGGCCAGACAGCTGCCCTCGCCCGAGGTCCTCGGCGACCTGGTCGAGGCGGCCAAGTCGGGCCGGGTGGACATCGGGGCGGTGGCCGAGGAGCTGCGCGCCCGGATACAGGAGCCGCTGCCCGCCTCGTTCCAGGGCCGCGCCGAGGAGGCGTAGCCGTGGAACCGGCCGTCGGCTAGAAGGTGATCTTCCAGCTGTTGATGTACCCGACGTCCTGCGCGGCCACGTCCTTGACCTGGAGCTTCCAGACGCCGTTGGCCACCTCGGAGGAGGCGTTGACCGTGTAGGAGGCGACGACGTTGTCGGCCGAGTCCGAGCTGGAGTTCTTCAGCCGGTAGGCCGTGCCGTCCGGGGCGATCAGGTCGATCACCAGGTCACCGCGGTAGGTGTGGACGATGTTGACGTCGACCTTGGTGGTGGCGGGGGCGTTGCCCGTGACCCCGGAGACCGTGACCGGCGAGGTCACCGCGGCGGCGGGGGAGTCCGGGATGTTCACGTCCGCCGTGTTCTCGAACGACTTGCCGGGCGGGACCGGGGTGCCCGCCCCGAGGTTCCATATCGCGTACGCGACGGCGTCGGCGTTGCGGTCCAGGGCGGTGTCGTTGATGTTCGACAGGGAGTCGCAGGAGGAGTGGTAGCAGCGGTCGAAGGCCTGACCGGAGGTGCCGCCCCACTTCTGCGCCTGGGCCGCGGTCTTGCTGTTGCTGGCGCCGGTGAACAGGCCGCCGACCGGGATGCCCACGTTCTTGAAGGACGCGTGGTCCGAGCGGCCGTCGCCCTCGGTCTCGATCTCGGTGGGTACGCCGAGGCCCGCGTAGTAGTTCTTGAAGGTCTGCTCGATCGTCGGGTCGTCGTCGTAGACGAAGTAGCCCGGGTTCGGCGAGCCGATCATGTCGAAGTTCAGGTAGCCGGCGAACTTGGCCCGCTCGGCGGACGGCAGGTTGTTGACGTAGTACTTCGACCCGACCAGGCCCAGCTCCTCCGCGCCCCACCAGCCGAAGCGCAGGTGCTTGGTGGGCTGGAGTCCGGCGCGGGAGACGGCGAGCGCGGTCTCCAGGACGGCCGCGGAGCCCGAGCCGTTGTCGTTGATGCCGGCGCCCGAGGTCACCGAGTCGAGGTGGGCCCCGGCCATCAGGACCGAGTTCGGGTCGCCGCCCGGCCAGTCGGCGATCAGGTTGTAGCCGGTGGCGCCGCTGGAGGTGAAGGTCTGCAGCGTGGTGGTGAAGCCCGCCGCGTCCAGCTTGCCCTTCACGTAGTCGATCGAGGCCTTGTAGCCGGCCCTGCCGTGGGCGCGGTTGCCGCCGTTGTTGGCGGCGATCGTCGACAGCTGCGTGAGGTGGGCCTTGACGTTGGCCAGGGGGATGTCGGGCGGCGTCGGCGCCGCGGTGACCGCCGTGGGGGCGGCCAGTGCGGCGGGGGCGGTGGAGGCGATCAGGCCCGCGACCGCGAGGGCGGTCACGGCGGCGAGGCGCCGGGAGACGGACAGGCTCATGTGGGGGCTCCGGGATCCGCGGGGATGTGACGGAACGAGCGAGAGAGCAGGTGAGCGTCGGTGCGGCAGTGCGTCAGTGCGAGCCTGATGTTCAGCGAGAGCATGACAATCCGTCAAGACCACAATTCGGTCAGGGCTGTTCGGAGAACGGACGGTCCCCGGTACGGGAGTTCCGTACCGGGGACCGGGGGGAGGGCGGGGCGTCGGCGTGCGGAATGCTCAGGCGGGCTCGCGGGCCGGCGCCGCCGCGCCTCCGGGAACCTCCGCGACGGCGAGCAGCCGGGCCCGCGACCGGCGCGCGTTGCGCAGCGCGTCCCAGGTCAGGAGGGCGAGCGCGGCCCACACCAGGGAGAAGCCGACCCAGCGCTCGGGCGGCATGGCCTCGTGGAAGTACAGGACGCCGAGCCCGAACTGGAACACCGGGGCCAGGTACTGGAGCAGGCCCAGGGTCGACAGCGGGACCCGGATCGCGGCGGCCCCGAAGAACACCAGCGGGATCGCGGTGACGAGCCCGGTCGCGGCCAGCAGGAGCGAGTGGCCGGCCCCCTGCGAGACGAAGCCGGACTCGCCGCGCGCGCCCAGCCACAGCAGGTAGCCGAGCGCGGGAAGGAACAGCACGGCCGTCTCGGCGGCCAGCGACTCCAGCCCGCCCATGTTCAGCTTCTTCTTGATCAGCCCGTACGTGGCGAAGGAGAAGGCCAGGACCAGGGAGATCCACGGCGGCCTCCCGTAGCCGACCGCGAGCACCAGCACGGCCGCGAAGGTGATGCCGACCGCCGTCCACTGCACGCGGCGCAGCCGCTCGCCGAGCACGAGGACGCCGATCGCGATGCTGACCAGGGGGTTGATGAAGTAGCCCAGACTCGCCTCGACCACCTGGCCGGCGTTGACGGCCCAGATGTAGAGGCCCCAGTTCACGGTGATCACCGAGGCGGCCAGCGTCGTCAGCGCGAGTTTGCGCGGCTGGCGCACCAGCTCCCGTATCCAGCTCCAGCGGCGCAGGGCGAGCAGCGCCACCCCGACCACGGCGAGGGACCACACCATGCGGTGCGCGAGGATCTCGACGGCGCCGGAGGGCTTGAGGAGCGGCCAGAAGAGGGGGACCAGCCCCCAGAGCCCGTAGGCGCCGAATCCGTAGAGCAAACCCGTGCGCTGCTCGGTCTGTGGCTTCACGGGGCCTCCTGTGCGACTTCCGGCCAACCTCACGACCGTAGCGCCGCGCGGGTCGTATGTCATGCCCGTTCCAGGGAGATGCTCATGACACCGCAGGAGGCTCGCACGGTCGCGGCCGGCTCCGGGTCCCGGGCGGATCAGGCCGGGCCCTCGGGCCCGCCGGGCGGGCCCCGGGTCCCGGTCGGATCAGGCCAGGGCCGCGCGGATCGCCTCGGCCAGCGGGACCGTCGGCCGCCCGATCAGGCGGGCCAGGTCCCCGCTGGTGCCCGCCAGCCGTCCCCGGGCGATCGCCGCGTCCACGTCGACGATGATCGCCGCGAACCCCTCGGGCACCCCGGCGCCGGTCAGGGCCGCCAGCTGCTCCTCGGGCGTCACCTCGGTGTAGGTGACCTCGCGGCCGCTCTGCGCCGACAGCTCGGCGGTGTACTCCGCGAGGTTCCAGGCGGTGTCCCCGGAGAGCTCGTAGACACGGTTCAGGTGGCCCTCGCCGGTCAGCACCACGGCCGCCGCGGCCGCGTAGTCGGCCCGCGCCGCCGAGGCGACGCGGCCCCCGCCCGCACTGGCGAGGACCGCGCCCCGCTCCAGGGCGGAGGGGATCTGGTCGGTGTAGTTCTCGTGGTACCAGCCGTTGCGCAGGAAGGTGTAGGGGATGCCGGAGTCGAGGACGGCCTGCTCGGTGGCGGTGTGCTCGGCGGCCAGCTCGAAGTCGGCCTCGGGGCCGCCGAGGACGCCGGTGTAGGCGAGCTGGGCCGCTCCCGCGGCCAGGGCGGCCTTGAGCACGGCGGTGTGCTGGGCCGTGCGGCGCCCGATCTCGTTGCCGGAGATGAGCAGCACCCGGTCGCCCGCGCGGAAGGCGGCGGCCAGGGCGCCGGGGTCGTCGTAGTCCGCGACGCGGACGTCCACGCCGCGCTCGGCCAGGGCGGCGGCCTTGGTCCGGTCGCGGACGACGACGGCGACCTCGGCGGCGGGCACCCGGGTCAGCAGTTCCTCGACGACGAGCCGGCCGAGGGCTCCGGTGGCTCCGGTGACGACGATGCTCATGATTGCTCTCCTCGTGGGGGGGCGGGGCAGTAGTACCACCCTACGGTAAGCGCTAACTTTTCGAAAGCGCTTTCCTTTGGTGGTGCTTCCGGCGCTCCCCCTCGGCCGCGCCCGCGCCCCGGACATACGACGAGGCCCGGACCCCGGGTCGTCCGGGGTTCCGGGCCTCGTGCGGGGCGCCGCCGGGTCAGCCGACGACGGTCCAGGTGTCGTTGCCGCTCAGCAGGGCGCCGAGATCGCCCTTGCCCCGCTGCTCGACGGCGGTGTCGAGCTGGTCGGCCATGAGGGTGTCGTAGACGGGCCGCTCCACACTGCGGAAGACCCCGACGGGGGTGTGGTGCAGGGTGTCCGGATCGGCCAGCCGGGACAGCGCGAAGGCATGCGTGGGGCTGGTGGAGTGCGCGTCGTGGACGAGGACCCGGGACTCGTTCTCCGGGGTCACCGCGACCACCTCCAGGTCGCCGGTGGCCGGATCGCGGACCACGCCCTTGGCGCCCTCGGCGCCGAACCGGATCGGCTGCCCGTGCTCCAGGCGGATCACGGCGTCCTCGGCCCGGTCCTTGTCCTTGAGGACCTCGAAGGCGCCGTCGTTGAAGATGTTGCAGTTCTGGTAGATCTCGACGAGGGCGGTGCCCTGGTGGTCGGCGGCCTGCCGCAGCACCTCGGTGAGGTGCTTGCGGTCGGAGTCGACGGTGCGGGCGACGAAGGTGGCCTCGGCGCCGATGGCCAGGGAGACCGGGTTGAACGGCGCGTCGAGGGAGCCCATCGGGGTCGACTTGGTGATCTTGCCGACCTCGGAGGTGGGGGAGTACTGCCCCTTGGTCAGGCCGTAGATCCGGTTGTTGAACAAGAGGATCTTGAGGTTGACGTTGCGGCGCAGCGCGTGGATGAGGTGGTTGCCGCCGATGGAGAGCGCGTCCCCGTCACCCGTGACCACCCACACCGACAGGTCCCGGCGCGAGGTGGCGAGGCCGGTCGCGATGGCCGGGGCGCGGCCGTGGATCGAGTGCATCCCGTAGGTGTTCATGTAGTACGGGAAGCGGGAGGAGCAGCCGATTCCGGAGACGAAGACGATGTTCTCCCTGGCCAGCCCCAGCTCGGGCATGAAGCCCTGTACGGCGGCCAGCACGGCGTAGTCCCCGCAGCCGGGGCACCAGCGGACCTCCTGGTCCGACTTGAAGTCCTTCATCGACTGCTTCGCCTCGGCCTTGGGCACGAGCGACAGCAGCGTCCGGTGGGGAGCGTCGGTCACCTCAGTCATTGATGGCCTCCTCGAGGACCGTCGCCAGCTGCTCCGCCTTGAACGGCATTCCGTTGACCTGGTTGTACGACTGGGCGTCCACCAGGTATGTCGCCCGGATCAGGGTCGCGAGCTGCCCGAGGTTCATCTCGGGCACCACCACCTTCTCGTAACGCCCCAGGACCTCGCCGAGATTCCGCGGGAAGGGGTTCAGGTGGCGCAGGTGGGCCTGCGCGACGGGCCGCCCGGCCTGGCGCAGCCGGCGGACGGCGGCGGTGATGGGGCCGTAGGTGGAGCCCCAGCCCAGGACCAGGGTCCGCGCCCCGTCCGGATCGTCGACCTCCAGGTCCGGGACGCTGATGCCGTCGACCTTGGCCTGGCGGGTGCGGACCATGAGATCGTGGTTGGCCGGGTCGTAGGAGATGTTGCCGCTGCCGTCCTGCTTCTCGATGCCGCCGATGCGGTGTTCGAGGCCGGGGGTGCCGGGGACGGCCCAGGGCCGGGCCAGGGTCTGCGGATCGCGCTTGTACGGCCAGAACACCTCGGTGCCGTCGGCCAGGGTGTGGTTGGGGCCGGCGGCGAAGCGGACCCTCAGGTCGGGCAGGTCGTCGACGTCGGGGATCTTCCAGGGCTCCGAGCCGTTGGCGAGGTAGCCGTCGGAGAGCAGGAACACCGGGGTGCGGTAGGTGAGCGCGATCCGGGCCGCGTCCAGGGCGGCGTCGAAGCAGTCCGCCGGGGTCCGCGGGGCCACGATCGGGACGGGGGCCTCGCCGTTGCGCCCGTACATGGCCTGGAGCAGGTCCGCCTGCTCGGTCTTGGTCGGCAGGCCGGTGGAGGGGCCGCCGCGCTGGATGTCCACGATCAGCAGCGGCAGCTCCAGGGAGACCGCCAGCCCGATCGTCTCGGACTTCAGGGCCACGCCGGGGCCGGAGGTCGTCGTCACGGCGAGGGCGCCGCCGAAGGCCGCGCCCAGGGCCGCTCCGATGCCGGCGATCTCGTCCTCGGCCTGGAAGGTCCGCACGCCGAAGTTCTTGTGCTTCGACAGCTCGTGCAGGATGTCGGAGGCCGGGGTGATCGGGTACGAGCCCAGGTAGAGCGGCAGGTCGGCCTGCCGGCCGGCCGCGATCAGCCCGTAGGAGAGGGCCAGGTTTCCCGAGATGTTGCGGTAGGTGCCCGTCGGGAACGCCTTGGTCGCGGGCGCCACCTCGTAGGAGACCGCGAAGTCCTCGGTGGTCTCGCCGAAGTTCCAGCCCGCACGGAAGGCGGCCACGTTCGCCTCGGCGATCTCGGGCTTCTTCGCGAACTTGCTCCGCAGGAAGCTCTCGGTCCCCTCCGTCGGCCGGTGGTACATCCACGACAGCAGCCCCAGCGCGAACATGTTCTTGCTGCGCTCGGCCTCCTTGCGGGGGAGCCCGAAGTCCTTCAGCGCCTCGACGGTGAGGGTGGTCAGCGGCACCGGGTGGAGGTTGTAGGCGTCGAGGGAGCCGTCCTCCAGCGGGGAGGTCTCGTAGCCGACCTTGGCCATCGGGCGCTTGGTGAACTCGTCGGTGTTGACGATGATCTCCGCGCCGCGCGGCACGTCCGCGATGTTGGCCTTCAGCGCGGCCGGATTCATGGCGACCAGCACGTTCGGTGCGTCGCCGGGGGTCAGGATGTCGTGGTCCGCGAAGTGCAGCTGGAACGACGACACGCCGGGCAGGGTCCCGGCGGGGGCGCGGATCTCGGCGGGGAAGTTCGGCAGGGTGGAGAGGTCGTTCCCGAACGACGCCGTCTCCGAGGTGAAGCGGTCACCGGTGAGCTGCATACCGTCACCGGAGTCACCCGCGAATCGGATGATCACACGATCGAGGCGGCGGACTTCCTTGGCGCCCGGGCCGGCCGGGGCGCGCTGTCCACCGACAACCGCACCCCCGGCTCCGTCGGCCTGCTCGGCCGGGCTGCTGACCTGGCTGGTCACTGAACTGGACCTCCTTCGAGGCGTGGGCTCCCCCGGGATCCACCCTACGTCCGTAGGAGTGCGCTCCCGGGGAGCGACCACGTTCTGGACCGTCGGACCGCACCTTGAGACGATCCGACCGGTATGCCGTATCTGGCAGACTGTCAGTCGATCAGGACTTCAGGTAGGTGAGAACGGCCAGCACACGCCGGTGATCCCCGTCACTCGGCGACAGGCCCAGCTTCATGAAGATGTTGCTGACGTGCTTCTCCACCGCCCCGTCGCTCACCACCAGCTGCTTGGCCACGGCGGAATTGGTGCGGCCCTCGGCCATCAGCCCCAGCACCTCGCGCTCCCGGGGGGTCAGCCCCGCCAGCACGTCCTGCTTCCGGCTGCGGCCGAGCAGCTGCGCGACGACTTCGGGATCCAGCGCGGTACCGCCCCGGGCCACCCGCACCACCGCGTCCAGGAACTCCCGGACCTCGGCCACCCGGTCCTTGAGGAGGTACCCCACCCCGGTCGAGGAACCGGCCAGCAGCTCGGTGGCGTACTGCTCCTCCACGTACTGGGACAGCACGAGGACCCCGACGCCGGGGTGGTCGCGCCGCAGCCGCACGGCCGCCCGCACGCCCTCGTCGGTGTGGGTCGGCGGCATCCGGACGTCCGCCACCACCACGTCCGGCAGCGCGTCCTCCGCCGCCAGCTCCGCCACCGTCTTGATCAGGGCCTCCGCGTCCCCTACACCTGCGACGACGTCATGCCCCCGGTCGGTCAGCAGCCGGGTCAGGCCCTCCCGCAGCAGCACCGAATCCTCGGCGATGACCACCCGCACCCTGTCTTCCACGATTCAGCAGCTCCCGCATCCACTTCGCTCCCGCACTACCTGGCTCGGCCAAGCATCCCAGCCCCGGAGCCGGATCACGGCAGAGCCGGGACAACGGGTGTGCGTACGGGGGGAGTTTCCACATCCGGAGGGACCCGCACGCGGGGGCGGGGCGGCCGGGGGGCGGGGGCTCGGGTGGGCCTCCGGGGGGGCTCGGACGGGACTAGAGGGGGGCTCGGACGGGAAGTCAGGACTCAGGGGAACCAGGGCGGGGTCCGGGGGGACTCGGAGGGGGCTACGGCCGCCACGGCAGCTCGGCGGTGACCGCCGTCCCGCCGTCGGCGGGGGAGTCCACGACCAGCACGCCGTCCACCGCGTCCAACCGCTCCGTCAGGCCCGCGAGCCCGGACCCGTAGCCCGCGGCCGCGCCACCGCGCCCGTCGTCGCAGACCTGGATCAGCAGCCGCTCCCCGGACTTCCACACGTCCACCGAAGCCGACCGCGCACCGGAGTGCTTGCTGATGTTCTGCAACAGCTCCGAGACCGTGAAGTACGCGATCCCCTCGATCGCCGCCGCGGGCCGGGCCGGGAGCTCGACCGCCACCCGTACGGGCACCGCGCACCGCGAGGCGACCGAGGACAGCGCCGCGTCCAGCCCCCGGTCGGTCAGGACGGCCGGATGGATCCCGCGGGCCAGGTCGCGCAGCTCCCGCAGGGCGACCTTCACCTCGCCGTGGGCCTCGTCCACCATCCGCGCGGCGGCCCGCGGGTCCTCCCGCAGCTTCTCCTTGGCCAGCCCCAGATCCATGGCCAGCGCCACCAGCCGGGCCTGCGCCCCGTCGTGCAGATCGCGCTCGATGCGCCGAAGGTCGGCGGCGGCGGTGTCCACGACCACGCCCCGGTCGGACTCCAGCTCCGTGACCCGGGTGTCCAGCCGGGACGGCCCGAGCAGCGCGCCGACCATGACCCGGTCGACGGTGGCCAGGGCCCGGATCACCCAGGGGGCGGTGAGCGTGAAGGCCAGCCCGATCAGGGAGGTGGCGACGATCGCGGGGGGCGAGTCGAGGTAGAGGGAGTAGTCGTCGTTCTGGAACACCTGGAGGCCCGGCTGGTCGGTGAAGGCCGGGAAGACCCAGAACCACACCGGGTACAGCAGGAAGCCCCAGCCGTACGCCCAGAACACCAGTGCCACCACGAAGCCGAACACCGCCCACGGGAAGTGGACCAGGGAGTACAGCACGTGCC
>NZ_JBHXSC010000050.1:0-55388 GCF_042716505.1 Streptomyces sp. NPDC058674 | reverse complement strand
AACCGCGACTGCGGACCGTCACCGTCCTCATAGTTCACCGAGTTGATGACCGCACGCCCGCCCAGCTTCTCCAGACCCGCCCGGATCACCGGGACCTCCGTCGAGTCCAGCACGATCGGCAGCGTCGACGCCGTCGCGAAACGCCCCGCCAGCTCCTCCATGTCCGCGACACCGTCACGACCCACATAGTCGACACACAAGTCCAACATGTGCGCGCCCTCACGGATCTGATCCCGGGCCATCTCCACACAGTCGTCCCAGCGGCCCTCCAGCATCGCCTCCCGGAACTTCTTCGACCCGTTGGCGTTCGTCCGCTCACCGATCGCCATGTACGCCGTGTCCTGACGGAACGGCACGGTCTGGTACAGCGACGCCGCGCCCGGCTCCGGCTGCGGACTGCGTCCGACGATCTCCGTACCCCGGACCCGCTCGACGACTTGGCGCAGGTGCTCGGGGGTGGTGCCGCAGCAGCCGCCGACCAGCGACAGGCCGTACTCGCGGACGAAGGTCTCCTGCGCGTCCGCGAGCTCCTGAGCCGACAGCGGGTAGTGCGCACCGTCCTTGGTGAGGACGGGCAGGCCGGCGTTGGGCATGCAGGACAGCGGGATGCGGGCGTTGCGGGCCAGGTAGCGCAGGTGCTCGCTCATCTCGGCCGGCCCGGTCGCGCAGTTCAACCCGATCATGTCGATGCCCAGCGGCTCCAGCGCGGTCAGCGCCGCACCGATCTCCGAGCCCAGCAGCATCGTCCCGGTCGTCTCCACCGTCACCGAGCAGATCAGCGGCACCGACACACCCAGCGCCTCCATCGCCCGCCGCGCGCCCACGATCGAGGACTTCGTCTGCAACAGGTCCTGCGTCGTCTCCACCAGCAGCGCGTCGGCGCCGCCGGAGAGCAGGCCCTCCGCATTGACCTGGTAGGCGTCGCGGATCTGCGCGTACGTGATGTGGCCCAGCGTCGGCAGCTTCGTCCCCGGGCCCATCGAGCCGAGCACCCAGCGCTGCTGCCCCGTGGAGGCGGTGAACTCGTCGGCCACCTCGCGGGCGATGCGCGCACCCGCCTCCGACAGCTCGAAGTTGCGCTCCGCGATGTCGTACTCGGCGAGCGCGGCGTAGTTCGTGCCGAAGGTGTTCGTCTCGACGCAGTCCACACCGACCGAGAAGTACGCCTCGTGGACCCGGCGCACGATGTCCGGACGGGTGACGTTGAGGACCTCGTTGCAGCCCTCCAGCTGCTGGAAGTCCTCCATCGACGGGTCCTGCGCCTGGAGCATCGTCCCCATCGCCCCGTCCGCCACCACCACACGCGTGGCCAGGGCCTCCCGGAGGGCGTCGGCCCGGGTCTGGGTGTCAGCGGGCGGGTTCGGCAACGAGGCCATGGTTGAGCTCCCTGGGATGCGACGGCTGTCGGCTTTGCACCCCCTCTGTGTCAAGGGTGCACGCGGCCAGGGTAACCGCGCGTCCCAGGACCCGGTGGGGTTGTCCCACGTGGCGGACTGCATTCTGTGGCGGGGGCCGGCAGAGGTGTCCGGGGCGACGGCGCGGCGAAGTCGTGTCCGGGCATGCGAGAGGTCGGCATCGACCGATACTGTTCAGCATTGTCGAACCGCATCAACATAGTCAGTGATGGCGGCAAAGTCAGCAGGAGGCTGCACGATGGCACGGAACATCCAGTCGCTCGAACGAGCCGCTGCGATGCTGCGGCTCCTGGCCGGCGGCGAGCGCCGGCTGGGACTCTCGGACGTGGCCTCGTCCCTGGGCCTGGCCAAGGGGACGGCGCACGGCATCCTGCGCACCCTGCAGGCCGAGGGCTTCGTCGAGCAGGACGCCGCATCCGGCCGCTACCAGCTCGGGGCGGAACTGCTGCGCCTGGGCAACAGCTACCTCGACGTGCACGAGCTGCGCGCCCGCGCCCTGGTGTGGACGGACGACCTGGCCCGGGCGAGCGGCGAAAGCGTGTACGTGGGCGTGCTGCACAAGAGCGGGGTGCTGATCATGCACCACGTGTTCCGTCCCGACGACAGCCGCCAGGTGCTGGAGGTCGGGGCGATGCAGCCGCTGCACTCGACGGCCCTGGGCAAGGTCATCTCGGCGTACGACCCCGTCGCGCACACGCAGGTGATGGAGGTGGAGCGCGAGGCGTTCACCCCTCGCACCGTGACGGACACCGTCGGCTTCGAGGAGATCCTCGGCCTGACCCGGGCGCGCGGCTGGGCCGCGGACGTCGAGGAGACCTGGGAGGGCCTCGCCTCGATCGCCGCGCCCATCCACGACCGGCGCCGCATGCCGGTCGGCGCGGTGGCGGTCGCCGGGGCCGTGGAGCGGGTATGCGGAGAGGGCGGGGAGCCCCGCGCGTCCCTCGTCGCCTCCGTGCGGGACTGTGCGCGCTCCGTTTCACGCGATCTCGGCGCAGGCCGGTTCTAAGCCCTTCCGGGGCCTTCCAGGGCATGTTTCGGCCGGACCGCGGCCACTTCCTGCCCCTTTTTCGCCACATCCCGACCACGCGATGGCCAGATTTGGTCGATCACACCGAGCGGTAACGATCCGACACTTTGGCCTGGCCAACCCTTGACGCATTCTTCACCCGGGCGGAAAACTGCCGTTCATCGGTCGGCATTGTCGAACACCTACCGGCAATACGCGTTAGGGTGTGACAAGGCCAAGGACCGGTGCAGCACTCACCGAGTGCGCGGATCCACCGGTGGGACCCGGTGTCCGCCCACCCCTGGACGTAGACATAAGGAGTCGCGGGTGTCCAGCTCCGACATCTTCATCGGCGAGACCATCGGTACCGCCCTGCTCACACTGCTCGGCGGCGGCGTCTGCGCCGCCGTCACGCTCAAGAGCTCCAAGGCCCGCAACGCGGGCTGGCTCGCGATCACCTTCGGCTGGGGTTTCGCCGTCCTGATCGCCGCCTACGTCTCCGCACCGCTCTCCGGCGCGCACCTCAACCCGGCGGTCACCGTCGGCATAGCCGTCAAGGACGGCGTCTGGGGCGACGTTCCGGTCTACCTGGCCGGACAGCTCCTCGGAGCGATGCTCGGCGCGGTCCTGATGTGGATCACGTACTACGGCCAGTTCCGCGTGCACCTGGCGGACCCGGAGCACATCCGCGACGCCAAGCTCGGCCCCGAGGACGTGCACCCGCACGACCAGGCCGGTCCGGTGCTCGGCGTCTTCTCCACGGGCCCCGAGATCCGCAACGTCGTCCAGAACCTCGCCACCGAGATCATCGGCACCGCCGTCCTCATCCTGGCCATCCTGACCCAGGGCCTCCAGGACGACGGCAAGGGCCTCGGCGTCATAGGTGTCCTGATCACCTCGTTCGTGGTCGTCGGCATAGGCCTCTCGCTCGGCGGCCCGACCGGCTACGCCATCAACCCGGTGCGCGACCTCGGCCCCCGCATCGTCCACGCCCTGCTGCCGCTTCCCCACAAGGGCGGCTCCGACTGGGGATACTCCTGGATCCCGGTCGTCGGCCCGCTCGTCGGTGCCGTCGCCGCCGGTGGTCTGTACAACATCGCGTTCGCCTGATCAGCACCTGCCGCGTTCGCAAGATCCGCAGCGCACACTGATTCCGCCTACTTCGACACCTGCCAGGAGCAGCCACCATGACCAGCAGCACCGGCCCCTTCATCGCCGCGATCGACCAGGGCACCACCTCCTCCCGCTGCATCGTCTTCGACCGCGACGGCCGCATCGTCGCCGTCGACCAGAAGGAGCACGAGCAGATCTTCCCGAAGCCGGGCTGGGTCGAGCACGATGCCGCCGAGATCTGGACCAACGTCCAGGAGGTCGTCGCCGGAGCCATCGCCAAGGCGGAGATCACGGCCGCCGACGTCAAGGCCGTCGGCATCACCAACCAGCGTGAGACCACCCTGCTGTGGGACCGCCACACCGGCGAGCCGGTGCACAACGCGCTCGTCTGGCAGGACACCCGCACCGACGCCCTGTGCAGGGAGCTCGGCCGCAACGTCGGCCAGGACCGCTTCCGCCGCGAGACCGGCCTGCCGCTGGCGAGCTACTTCGCCGGCCCGAAGGTCCGCTGGCTGCTCGACAACGTCGAGGGGCTGCGCGAGCGCGCCGAGGCGGGCGACATCCTCTTCGGCACCATGGACTCGTGGGTCATCTGGAACCTGACCGGCGGCGCCGAGGGCGGCGTGCACGTCACCGACGTCACCAACGCCTCGCGCACCATGCTGATGAACCTGCACGAGCTGGCCTGGGACGAGCGCATCGCGGAGTCCATGGGTGTCCCGCTCAACGTCCTCCCGGAGATCAAGTCCTCCGCCGAGGTCTACGGCCACGTCAAGGAGGGCGTCCTCGCCGGCGTTCCGGTCGCCTCGGCGCTCGGCGACCAGCAGGCCGCCCTCTTCGGCCAGACCTGTTTCGCCGAGGGCGAGGCGAAGTCCACGTACGGCACCGGCACGTTCATGCTGATGAACACCGGCGACAAGATCATCAACTCCTACAGCGGCCTGCTGACCACGGTCGGCTACCAGATCGGCGACCAGAAGCCGGTCTACGCGCTGGAGGGCTCCATCGCCGTCACCGGCTCGCTCGTCCAGTGGATGCGCGACCAGATGGGCCTGATCAAGTCCGCGGCCGAGATCGAGACCCTGGCCTCCTCGGTCGAGGACAACGGTGGCGCGTACTTCGTGCCCGCCTTCTCCGGCCTGTTCGCCCCGTACTGGCGCTCCGACGCCCGCGGTGTGATCACCGGCCTCACCCGCTACGTCACCAAGGCGCACATCGCCCGTGCCGTCCTGGAGGCCACCGCCTGGCAGACCCGCGAGATCACCGACGCCATGACCAAGGACTCGGGCGTCGAGCTCGCGGCCCTCAAGGTCGACGGCGGCATGACCTCCAACAACCTGCTGATGCAGACGCTCTCGGACTTCCTGGACGCCCCCGTGGTGCGCCCGATGGTCGCCGAGACGACCTGCCTCGGCGCCGCCTACGCCGCCGGCCTGGCCGTCGGCTTCTGGCCCGACACCGACGCCCTGCGCGCCAACTGGCGCCGCGCGGCCGAGTGGACCCCGCGGATGCCCGCCGAACAGCGGGACCGCGAGTACAAGAGCTGGCTCAAGGCCGTCGAGCGGTCCATGGGCTGGGTCGACGACGAAGACGCCAGCTGACCGCACGGCCGGCGCAATCGACGAGTAAGTAGGAGTCAAGCGATATGAGCAGCCCGCAGAGCGTTCCCGCACTGGGTTCGCACCCGACCGCCGGCGTGAACGCGAGCCGTGCCGAGACCCGTGATCAGCTGGCCAAGGCCACGTACGACCTGCTGGTCATCGGGGGTGGAATCCTCGGCACCTCGGTGGCCTGGCACGCCGCGCAGTCGGGTCTGCGGGTCGCCATGGTGGACGCCGGCGACTTCGCCGGCGCCACCTCCTCGGCCTCCTCCAAGCTGGTCCACGGCGGTCTGCGCTACCTGCAGACCGGCGCGGTCAAGCTGGTCGCCGAGAACCACCACGAGCGCCGGGTGCTGGCCAAGGACGTGGCCCCGCACCTGGTCAACCCGCTCACCTTCTACCTGCCCGTCTACAAGGGCGGTCCGGTCGGCGCGGCCAAGCTGGGCGCGGGCGTCTTCGCCTACTCCGCCCTCTCGGCCTTCGGCGACGGCATGGGCAAGGTCATCTCGCCGGCCCGTGCCGCCGCCGACAACCCGGGGCTGAAGACGGACAACCTGAAGGCCGTCGCGGTCTATTACGACCACCAGATGAACGACTCCCGGGTCGCTGTCATGACGGTCCGCGCGGCCGTCGACTCGGGCGCGGTCGTCCTCAACCACGCCGAGGTCACCGGCCTGCGCATGACGCGGGGCCGGGTCTCCGGTGCCGAGCTCAAGGACCGTCTCGACGGCACCGAGTTCGGCGTCGACGCCCGGGTCGTGCTCAACGCCACCGGCCCGTGGGTGGACCACCTGCGGCGCATGGAGGACAAGCACTCCCTGCCGTCGATCCGCCTCTCCAAGGGCGCGCACATCGTCATGAAGCGCAAGTCGCCCTGGAAGGCCGCGATGGCCACCCCGATCGACAAGTACCGCATCACCTTCGCCCTCCCGTGGGAGGACCAGCTGCTGCTCGGCACCACCGACGAGGTGTACGAGGGCGACCCGGGCGACGTGCGGGCCACGGAGTCCGACATCCAGCAGATCCTGGACGAGGCGGCCTTCTCGGTGAAGGACGCGGATCTGGACCGCTCCCTGATGACGTACGCCTTCGCGGGCCTGCGGGTGCTGCCCGGCGGCCCCGGCGGTGTCGAGAAGGCCAAGCGCGAGACGGTCGTCTCCGAGGGCGCCGGCGGCATGCTGTCGGTGGCCGGCGGCAAGTGGACGACGTACCGCCACATCGGCCGCGTGGTCATGGACAAGCTGGCGAAGCTCCCGGGCAGCCCGCTGACCGAGGACATGGAGCCGGTGAAGTCCCTCGTGCGCCGCATCGCCCTGCCGGGCGTGGCGAACCCGAACGCGGTCGCGCACCGGCTGCTGGTGGACCGGGAGCCCGGTACCCGGATGGACCCGCTGACCGCGCGCCACCTGGCCTCGCACTACGGCTCGCTGGCCTTCGACATCGCGCGTATCGCGAACGAGAACCCGGCGCTGGCCGAGCGCATCCACCCGGACGGGCCGGAGATCTGGGCGCAGGTCGCCTACGCCCGTGACCACGAGTGGGCCGAGACGGCCGACGACGTGCTGCGGCGCCGTACGACGGTGACGATCCGCGGTCTGGACGACGCCTCCGTGCGCGCCCGGGTCGAGGAGATGCTGGGCGACAAGGCATAGCTCTCACGCAGGTGGGGAAGAGGGGCGGTTCCACGGGGAACCGCCCCTCTGTCGTGGGCTGTGGCCGACGTCCCCTCAAGGCTTAGGCTGACCCACGTACGCGAGGGAACTTCGGAAGGAGACCTGGGTGATCGAGCTTGAGGGCGTGCCCGAGCTGATCGACCCGGTCATGGTGGCCGCGTTCGAGGGCTGGAACGACGCGGGTGACGCCGCCTCCGGCGCGGTCGCACACCTGGACCGGGAGTGGAAGGGCGAGGTGTTCGCGGCGCTCGACGCCGAGGACTACTACGACTTCCAGGTCAACCGGCCGACGGTGTGGCTGGACAACGGGGTACGGAAGATCACCTGGCCGACGACACGGCTCTCGGTGGTCCGGATCGGCGGTGCGAAGCCGCGCGACCTGGTGCTGGTGCGGGGGATCGAACCGTCCATGCGGTGGCGGTCGTTCTGCAACGAGATCCTGGGATTCGCCCACGAACTGGGCGTGGAGATGGTGGTGATCCTGGGGGCGCTGCTCGGGGACACCCCCCACACGCGGCCGGTGCCGGTCAGCGGGGTCACCTCGGACGCCGACCTGGCCCGGACGATGGACCTGGAGGAGACCAAGTACGAGGGCCCGACGGGCATCGTGGGCATCCTCCAGGAGGCCTGCACGCACGCGGGCGTGCCGGCGGTGTCGCTGTGGGCGGCGGTGCCGCACTACGTGTCGCAGCCGCCGAACCCGAAGGCGACGCTGGCGCTGCTGAACCGGCTGGAGGACCTGATCGACATCCGGATCCCGCTGGGCGAGCTCCCGGAGGACGCGCGGGCGTGGCAGCTGGGGGTGGACCAACTGGCGGCCGAGGACAGCGAGGTGGCGGAGTACGTCCAGACGCTGGAGGAGGCGCGGGACACCGCCGACCTGCCGGAGGCGTCCGGCGACGCCATCGCGCGGGAGTTCGAGCGGTACCTCAGGCGGCGGGACCCGTCCGCCGCCGCGGAGCCGGGTGACGCGACGTACCTGCGCGATCCCTCCAGCGGGCTCCCGCGCGCCCCGAAGCGCAAGCCGGACCCGGCCGGGGAGGAGCCCCCGGCGGCCCCGGACGACGAGCCGCCGGCGGAGGCCTAGTCCGGTCACAGCACTAGGGACGGGCATCCGCCCGCGGAGGCTGGTAGGCGGGCCGACGGGGAGCCGGTGCGCGGAGCCGTCCATCCGGTGTTCCGGGGGTCGCGCCCCCGTTCGGCGCCCGGACGCCGGACGGGCCGCCCCGGGGGGCGGCCCGTCCGTACCGCGCGGTGCCTACAGGGCCACGCCCAGGAGGGCGTCCACCGTTCGGGAGACCAGGCCCGGGGCCGATTCGTCGTCGCCGCCCGAGGCCAGCTGGAGTTCCACCCAGCGGTCCACCGCGGCCAGCGCGGCCGGGGCGTCCAGGTCGTTCGAGAGGGCCTCGCGGACCTCCTCGACCAGGGCGTCCGCCGGAAGGCCGTCCGGCCGGGAGACGGCGGCGCGCCAGCGCTCCAGGCGGGCCACCGCCTCGGCGAGGACCTCGTCCGTCCACTCCCAGTCGGCCCGGTAGTGGCGGGACAGCAGTGCGAGGCGGATCGCGGCCGGGTCGACCCCGGCGCGCCGCAGCGCGGACACGAAGACGAGGTTGCCGCGGGACTTCGACATCTTCTCGCCGCCCAGGCCCACCATGCCGGCGTGTACGTACGCCGCGGCCATCGGGAACTCGCCCGTCAGCACCTGGGCGTGCGAGGCGCCCATCTCGTGGTGCGGGAACGCCAGGTCCGAGCCGCCGCCCTGGATGTCGAAGCCCATGCCCAGGTGGTCCAGGGCGATGGCGACGCACTCGATGTGCCAGCCCGGCCGGCCGCGGCCCAGCGAGCCGCCGTCCCAGCTCGGCTCGCCCGGACGGGCGGCCATCCACAGCATCGGGTCGAGCGGGTTCTTCTTGCCCGGGCGCTCCGGGTCGCCGCCGCGCTCGGCGGACAGCAGCCGCATCGCGTCGGCGTCGAGGTTCGAGACGCCCCCGAAGTGCGGGTCGGACTCGACGGAGAAGTAGACGTCCCCGTCCAGCTCGTACGCGGCGCCCGCGTCCCGGAGCCGCTCGACCAGCGGCACGATGCCGGGTATGGCCTCGACGGCGCCGATGTAGTGCTGCGGCGGCAGCATCCGCAGGGCGGTCATGTCCTCGCGGAAGAGCGCGGTCTCGCGCTGCGCCAGCTCGGTCCAGTCGTGGCCGTCGCGCCGGGCCCGCTCCAGGAGCGGGTCGTCGACGTCCGTGACGTTCTGGACGTAGTGGACCTGCCGCTTGGTGTCGAGCCACACGCGCTGCACGAGGTCGAACGCGTTGTAGGTCGCCGCGTGACCGATGTGGGTCGCGTCGTACGGCGTGATGCCGCACACGTAGATTCGGGCGACGGGACCGGGGGCGAGGGTGATCGTCCCCTGGGTCGCGGTGTCGTGGATCGTGAGGTCGCGGCCCTTGCCAGGCAGGGCGGGGACCTCAGAAGCGGGCCAGGCATGCATGCGTCGAGCGTAACCGGACGCCTGTTCCGGAAACGAACCGGACCAGCACTGTTGTCCTGATCGGCACCCTTGCGGTCTGGCCGGTTCTGTGCCTGCCGCACGTGGCTGGTTCACACCGGTGGCCAGGGGATCGAGGGCCACTGCCCCGACGGCTCCGGGTGGGTCCCCGTACGCAGCAGCTGCTCCACGCGGCCCCGTACGGCGGCCAGCTCGACCGCCGTGATCAGTTCCGCCAGCCGGGTGGCGAGCGGCGCCCCGTCGGCCAGTTCCGCGGCGAGCGTGGCGAGCACCGCGCGGGCCTCGTCCGTCAGCGGCTCCCCCGCCCACCCCCACAGGAGAGTGCGCAGCTTGTCCTCCGTGTGGAAGGTCACGCCGTGGTCGATGCCGTAGAGGCGCCCGTCGGCGGCGGGCAGCAGGTGGCCGCCCTTGCGGTCGCCGTTGTTGATCACGGCGTCGAGGACGGAGAGGCGGCGCAGCCGCTCGTCGTCGGCGTGCACGAGCAGGGCGGTGCGGCCCTCGCCGACCTCGGCCAGCGCGACGGGCTTCCAGCCCTCCCCCGCCTCCTCGCCCTCGACGAGGGCGAGGAGGCCGCCCGCCGGGGCGGCCCCGTCCTCTTCGGCCGCGTCGATCCAGCGCTGGACCATGCCCTCGCCGTACGGCCCGTCACGCAGCACGGTCGCCGGGACGAGGCCCCACCCGGTGGCCTCGGAGACCAGGTAGGCGGCGACCTCGCGCTGGGCGAGGCTCCCGTCCGGGAAGTCCCACAGCGGGCGCTCGCCCTTCACCGGCTTGTACACGCAGTCGGCCGTGACGCCCCCGTACGCCACCGTGCACAGCAGGACGGCGTTGGAGGCCTCGCGGATGCGGCCGACGACGGTCAGCTCGCCCCGGGCGAGCAGTTCCTCTTGTTCCCCCGTGGCGGTCACGCCTGGCGCCGGTAGCCGTTCTGGCGCGGGCAGACGTGCCCCTCCGGGTCCAGGGGCAGGCTGCACAGCGGGCACGGCGGGCGGCCGGCGTTGACCACGTCCAGCGCCCGCTTGGCGAAGGCGCGGGCCTGGGCGCCGCTGAGGCGCACCCGCAGCATCGGCGGACCGTTCTCCTCGTCCTGGAGCAGCCGCTCCTCGGCGTCGGCGAGGTCCTCGTCGGAGTCGGGGTCGAGCTCCACCAGGGCCTGCGCCTCCACGATCATCCGCTGCTCCTCGCCGTCCCAGGCCAGGGCCATGGTGCCGACGCGGAACTCCTCGTCGACCGGGACGTCCAGGGGCGCGGTGTCGGCGGCCTCAGCGGGGGCCACGGCCGGGACCGGGGCGTTGCCCCCGGTGCGCCGCACGACCTCGTCCAGCAGCTCGTCCATCCGCTCGGCCAGCGCCGCGACCTGGGTCTTCTCCAGGGAGACGCTGGTGACGCGGGGACCGGAGGAGGCCTGCAGGAAGAACGTACGGCGTCCCGGAAGGCCGACCGTGCCGGCCACGAAGCGGTCCGGGGGGTCGTAGAGGAACACCTGACGGGGCACGTCCAGTCTCCAAGTCTCGGCGGCAGGGGCAGGTCTGCGCCCTGGTGTCGGCCCGTCCACCCTACTGCGCCGTTGGATCACACCGCGCCCGCGCCGCCCCCCACGACGGCGTTCCCGCCGTCTTCGGCGTCTTTGTCCCCGGTGGGCGGGTGCGGCACGAGGGAGCCGAGGTCGCCGGTGTCCCCGAGCCGGAAGACGAACGGCCGGGTCGGCGTGTAGCGGACGGCGGTGACCGAGCACGGATCGACGTGGATGCGCTGGAAGAGGTCCAAGTGCATGCCCAGGGCGTCGGCGACCAGGGACTTGATGATGTCGCCGTGCGAGCACATCAGGAAGACGGCCCCGCTCCCGTGCTCCTCCTCGATCCGCGCGTTCCACTCCCGTACGGCGTCCACGGCGCGGGCCTGCATGGCCCGCATGGACTCGCCCCCGGGGAAGGCCGCGGCCGAGGGGTGCTGCTGGACGATCTTCATCAGCGGCTCGTCGGACAGCTCGGAGAGTTTGCGGCCGGACCAGTCGCCGTAGTGGCACTCGCCGATCCGCTCGTCGGTGTGCAGCTCCAGCTCCGGCCGGGCCGCCAGCAGGGGTGCGAGGGTCTCCTGGCAGCGCTGCAGCGGGCTGGAGACGGCGGCGGCGAGCGGCACCCCCGCCAGCCGTCCGGGCAGGGCGGCGGCCTGCTCCGCGCCGCGCTCGTCGAGGGCGACCCCGGGTGTCCATCCGGCGAGCAGCCCTGCGGTGTTGGCGGTGGACCGCCCGTGTCGTACGAGGATCAGCGTGGCCATGGCGCAAGGGTAAGGGGTGCGCCCGGCGTGCGGGCCGGCCACCGGCGGGCGAGAATGCCCGCGTGATCGTGGACTGCGCGATGTACCGGAAAGGCCGCCGGTCCGAGGCTCCCCAGGACTTCTCGGACGCCCTCGGCGAAGCCCGATCGGCCGGCGACGCCTTCCTCTGGGTCGGCATGCACGAGCCGTCGGAGAAGGAGTTCGACCACGTCCGCCGGGAGTTCGGGCTGCACCCGCTGGCGGTGGAGGACGCCCTCACCGCGCACCAGCGGCCCAAGCTGGAGGTGTACGACGACTCGCTGTTCGTGGTCCTCAAGCCGGTCCGGTACGACGACGCCGCCGACACGGTCTCGGCGGGCGAGCTGATGGTCTTCATCGGCGACGCCTTCGTCGTCACCGTCCGGCACGGGGAGGGGGCCCCGCTGGCCGCCGTGCGGCACCGGCTGGAACAGGAGCCGGACGTCCTGCGCCACGGGCCGACCGCGGTGCTGTACGCGGTGTCCGACGCCGTGGTGGACCACTACATCGAGGTGGCCGCAGAACTCCAGGTGGACCTGGAGGAGCTGGAGGCCGAGGTGTTCGCGCCGAACGCCTCGGACACCAAGAACACCGCCGCCCGGATCTACGCCTTCAAGCGCCAGGTGCTGGAGTTCCGCCGGGCGACGAGTCCGCTGCTCCAGCCGATGGACCGGCTGGCCCTCGGCAGCGTGCCCTTCGTCCACGAGCGGTCCCAGCCGTTCTTCCGCGACGTGGCCGACCACCTGACCAAGGCGAACGAGTACATCGAGGGCCTGGACCGGCTGCTGTCGGACGCGCTCGCCGCTCACCTGGCTCAGATGGGCGTCCGGCAGAACGACGACATGCGCAAGATCTCCGCCTGGGCGGCGATGGCGGCGGTCCCCACGATGGTGGCGGGGATCTACGGGATGAACTTCGACCACATGCCGGAGCTCAGGCACACCTGGGGCTATCCGGCGGTCCTGCTGCTGATGGCGGGCCTGTGTCTGGGCCTGCACCGGATGTTCAAGCGCCGGGGCTGGCTGTAGCGGGCGGCGGCCCGCCCGGCGGCACCGGGCCCTGTCGTGAAAGTCCCGCCTGGCCCCCGGCGCTCCTTTGACGACAGGACCTAGGCGAACCCGGGTGCGCCGACCGGGGCGCCGCCCAGGGCGTCGCGCCGCTGCGGCATCCGCAGGTCCACCATGCGGTGCCACCCGCTGAAGCGCTCGTACGCGTGCAGCGCCCGGATGCCGGCGGCGAGTGCGGCCGCCTTCGGCGCGGGCCATCCCAGCAGCCGCCCCATGTGGTCCATGACGGCCAGGCTCACGTCCCGGTAGACGCCGATCTCGGCGAGCGCGCTCTCGCGGAGCACCCGCTGGATGGTCCGGCCGTGGCCGGCGCGGGCCAGGCGCAGGAGCTCCTCGTGGCAGTAGGCGAGGTGGTTGTCCTCGTCGTGGCTGATCATGCGGACGGCCCGGCCCACCTCGGGGTCGCCGCCGAAGTACCGGACCAGCATGGCCATCTGGTCGGCGGCGCGCTGTTCGGTGACCCGGCTGTGCGCGAGGTAGACGACGACGTCCTTCTCGGTCAGCGCCTCGTCGCGGCGGAGCTTGTGGTGCGCCAGGCCGATGCCGCGCCGCTCCAGCAGCATCGTGTAGTCGGTCGCGGGCGGCACGGGGACGGGCGACAGGCCGCGTTTGCGGAGCAGGGCGTCGAAGATCCGTCCGTGCTTGTCCTCGTCGGCGCCGTGCCGGGTGATCTTGGGTGCGAGGTCGCGCATGCCGTCCGGCACCAGGGCCGCGATGCGTGCGTTCTCCCAGCCGCCCTGGGACTCCCCGCTGGCGGCGATGGAGCAGAACAGTCGGAAGGAGTCGTCGTGGTCGACGATCTCCCGGAACAGGCTGCGGGCAGAGAGCATGCACCGAGTCAAACGCCGCTCGCGGGAGCGGGCAACCGTGGGGTCGCCCGACTCGTCCGAATGAACGAACCGGGCGATCGGCCGCGGCGCGTAACCCGGCGGGGTCCCGGGGCGTTGTTGGCTGTGTCGGCCGTGGCGGGGAAGACCCCCCGAGCCCCCACCACGGCCGCAGAAACCTCCTCGGCGCCCCCGCCGGTCAGGCGTCTTCCGCGGTCTCGGCGCCCCCCGCCGTCAGGCGAGGCCCGCGTGCTCCATGGCCTCGGTGCCGGCGCGCAGGGCGGCGAGGCGCTCCTCCCGGGTGAACCCGGCCGGTGCGAGCGTGAGGGTGGTGACCCCGGCCTCCGCGTAGGCCCGCATCCCGTCCGCGATCCGCTCGACGGGGCCGAGCAGGGCCGTCGAGTCGATCAGCGAGTGCGGGACGGCCGCGGCCGCGCCCGTCTTGTCGCCGGCCAGGTACTTGTCCTGGATCTCGGCGGCTTCCTTCTCGTAGCCCATGCGCCGGGCCAGCTGGTTGTAGAAGTTCTGCTTCCTGCTGCCCATGCCGCCCACGTACAGGGCGGTGTACGGGCGGAACACGTCCGCGAGCGCGTGCACGTCCTCGCCCAGGGCCAGCGGCACGGTCGGGCAGACGTCGAAGCCGTCCATGGTGAGCCCGGCCTTCTCGCGTCCCGCCCGGATGTGGGTGAGCGCGGTGGCCTCCAGGTGCTCGGCGGCCGGGAAGATCAGCAGCGCGCCGTCGGCGATCTCGCCGGTCTGCTCCAGGTTCTTCGGCCCGATGGCGGCGATGTAGAGCGGGATGTGCTCGCGCTCGGGGTGCACGGTGAGCTTGAGCGGCTTGCCCGGGCCGTCGGGGAGCGGCAGCGTCCAGTGCTCGCCTTCGTAGGAGAGGCGCTCGCGGGTCATCGCCTTGCGGACGATCTCGACGTACTCCCGGGTCCGCGCGAGCGGCTTGTCGAACTTGACGCCGTACCAGCCTTCGGAGACCTGCGGGCCGGAGACGCCGAGGCCGAGCCGGAAGCGGCCCTTGGTGAGGGAGTCGAGGGTGGCGGCCGTCATGGCCGTCATCGCGGGCTGGCGGGCCGGGATCTGGAGGATCGCCGAGCCGACGTCGATCCGCTCGGTCTGGGCGGCCACCCAGGCGAGCACGGTCGGGGCGTCCGAACCGTAGGCCTCCGCAGCCCAGCAGACGTCGTAGCCGAGGCGGTCGGCCTCCTGGGCGACGGCGAGGTTGTCGGCGTCCATGCCCGCACCCCAGTAGCCGAGATTGATGCCGAGCCGCATGTCGTCCCCTTACGCAGTACCGGTGTACCCATGAGTAACGTGGGTCTGCGGGGGACTGTAGCGCGCCAGGCTCCCCCGCGGCAGTGCCCCAGTAGTCTCAGCGCTCATGGAGCAGAGGCATCTCGGCCGCACCGGACTGCGCGTCTCCCGGATCGGCCTCGGCACCCTGACCTGGGGTCGCGACACCGGTGAGGAAGCCGCCGCCGGGCAGGTGAAGGCCTTCTGGGAGGCGGGCGGCACGCTCGTCGACACGGCCGACGTGTACGGGGGCGGGGAGGCGGAGTACCTCCTCGGCCGGCTGATCGACGGGCTCGTCCCCCGCCGGGACCTGGTGATCGCCACCAAGGCCGGGAGCGTGCCCGATCCGGACCGGCGCTTCGACGGCTCGCGCGGGCACCTCCTGGCCGCCCTCGACGCCTCCCTCGAGCGGCTGGGCACCGACTACGTGGACCTCTGGCAGGTCCACGCCTTCGATCCGGCGACCCCGCTGGAGGAGACCCTGCAGGCGCTCGACCTGGCCGTGAGCAGCGGCCGCGCCCGGTACGCGGGCGTGGCCGGCTTCTGCGGCTGGCAGCTCGCGAAGGCGGCCACCTGGCAGCTCGCGGCGCCCGGGGTGCGGACCAGGATCGCCTCGACCCAGATGGAGTACTCCCTGCTCCAGCGGGGCGTGGAGCGGGAGGTCCTGCCGGCCGCGCTGGACCTCGGGATCGGCCTGCTGCCGTCCTCCCCGCTGGGGCGCGGCGTCCTGACGGGCAAGTACCGGGGCGGCGCCCCGACGGACTCCCGGGGCGCGTCGGAGGCCCTGGCCGCCCTGGTGGCGCCGTACCTGGACGAGGCCTCGGGCCGGATCGTGGACGCGGTGGCCACGGCGGCGCAGGGACTGGCGGTGACCCCGCTCCACGTGGCGCTGGCGTGGCTGCGGGACCGGCCGGGGGTGGTCGCCCCCATCGTCGGCGCGCGGACCTCGGCGCAGCTCGCGGCGGCGCTGTCGGTGGAGGCCCTTAGTCTTCCGGTGGAGATCTGCCGGGCCCTGGACGACGTTTCGGCGCCCGTGCACCGCTACCCCGACCAGGACTGGAGCACGCTGTGAGCACGGACCCCGCCACGGACACCCCCGAGGAGCCCGCCGACGGCACCGTCGGCCCGGAGGGTCCCACGGCATCCGAGACCGCCCCGGCGGACCCCGCCGGGACCGACGTCCCCGCCGACGGGGACCGGGCCCACGAGACCGCCGCCCCCGGCGGGCCCGTTGCGGAGGACGGCGGCTGCGCCGACGGCCCCGGGGGCGCGCAGGACACCGGGCCGATCCCGGTGGAGGCCGCCGCGGTGCCCGCGGAAGACCCGGCGGACGACGCCGGGGACACCGGCGCGCAGACGCCCGCGGCGCAGGACGGCGCGGAGGCGCCCGCAGGGGCGGAGGACGGCGCGCAGGACGGCGCGGAAGGCGGCGCGGAGGCTCCCGCGGTGGAGGACGGCGCGGAGGCCGGCGCCGCGGCGCCCGCGGCGCCGGGCGGCGCGGGCGAAGCGCCTCCCGGGCTGAGCGAGGCCCAGGCCGAGTTGGCCGCCCAGAAGGTCGAGCGGGAGCGCATCGCCCGCCGCAAGGCCGAGCGGGACGGGCCCGTGGAGGCCGGGGCGAAGCTCAGCGGGACGGCCGCCGACCTCCTGGCGGCCGTCCGGGCCGTGGAGGGCGGGGCGAAGCCCCCGTCCGTGTACTTCGACGATGGTCCGGCCGCGCCCCGCAAGGCGGCCTCCGCCCCGGCCCCGCGCACGCCCGCGCCGGTCCCCGCGCCCGCGCCGCAGGCCGCCGAAGCCGCGACCGTCGAGGCCGTACGCGCCGTCCTGGCCCGCGGCGGTGCCCCCGAGGCGCTCGCCGCACCCGCCGCCGCGGCCCTGGGCGACGGCGCCGCCGCGGAGCTGGCCGACAATCCCTGGCGGCTCCTGGCGGTCCCCGCCGTACGCCCGGCGCAGGCGGACGGCTTCGCCCGCGCGCTGCTCGGCTCGGAGGCCGGCCCCGGGGACGAGCGCCGGACCGCCGCCCTGGTGGGCTGGCTCCTGGTGCAGGCGGGCGTCAAGGGACACACCGCGCTGGAGGCCCCGGTGCTGGAGAAGGCCCTGGCCCAGTACGGCGTCCCGGACCCCGCCGGAGCGTTGGAGCTGGCGATCGCCGAGGGCTCGGTGCTGGTGTTCCACGAGCCGCTGGGCCCGCCGCCCGCGGAGGAGGACGCGGAGCAGCCCGTACGGGTGCTCGTGGGTCTGGAGGGCCCCGCGATGGCCGAGGAGAGCCTGGCCGACGGCCTGGCCCGCATCGCCAGCACCTTCGAAGGCCCCGCCGACTGGGAGCCGGCCGCCACCGGACCGGCAGCCGAGCTGATCCGGGCCGTCGCGGCCAACGGCCTGGTCACCCACACCGGCGGCGAGGCCGCCCGCGCGGAGCCGCTCGCCCTGCTGGCGGCCGCCCGGGAGCGGGGTCTGCGCGCCTGCCTGGCGGCGCACGCGGCCGGCGGCCCGGATTCCGTGACGGTGGCGGGGCTGCTGTCCGGGGCGGAGGGCCCCGGACGGGACGCCGACGGGCGGTTCGCCCTGGACCTGCTGGTGGTGCTGGACGCCCCGCAGCTGGACGTGGAGACCGCGGCCGCGCTGGTGGAGTCGGTTCCGGACGGGGCGCGGCTGGTGCTGTCCGGCGACACCGGGGTGCTCGGGTCCGCCGGGGCCGGCCGGGTGTTCGCCGACGTGCTCGCGGCCCGCACCTGCCCCGCGCTGGTCTCCCGCACCCCCGATCCGGGCCCGCTCGGCGAGCTGGTCTCGGGGATCGGGATCGGGGAGCTCCACCAGGTCGACGCCCCCGGCAAGGAGGTCGTCATCGTCCCGGTGCGCGACGCCGGGGAGGCGGTGCACCGCGCGGTGCAGCTGGTGGCGGAATCGGTGCCGCGGGCCTTCGGTATCCCCGCGGACAGCGTCCAGGTCATCACCCCGGGCCACGGCGGGTCCGCCGGTACCCGGGCCCTGAACTCCGCCCTGAAGGAGCGGCTGAACCCGGGCCCCGGCCGGTTCGGCGGCTTCGACCCGGGCGACCGGGTCGTCCACGTGCCCGCTCCCGGGCGGGCCCTGCCCGCGCGGGTGGTGTCGGCCGACGCGGAGGGGCTGCACCTGGACCGTGCGGGCGCGCGGGTGGTCGTACCGAAGGAGCTGGTGGAGTCCCAGGTACGGCACGGCTGGGCGGTGACGGCGCACCAGGCCGTGGGGACGCGCTGGCCGGCGGTGGTCGCCGTGCTGCCCGGCGACGCGGCGGAGGGGCTGTCACGCGACTGGGTGTACACCGCCTTCGGCCGCGCGGAGCGGCACCTGTCCGTGGTGCACGGCGTCGACCAGGCACTGCCGCGCGCGGTGGCGGAGGTGCTGCCGAAGCCCCGTACGACCCGGCTGACGGGGCTGCTGACCGCGCTGGCGGCGTCCGCGCGGGAACAGCCCCAGTAGGCCGCGGCGGCCGGACGCACGCGGAAGGCCGTGGCTCTCCCGCCCCCGGCGGGGAGAGCCACGGCCCGGGTCCCGGCCGGGGCGGCCGGCCTAGGCCGGGGCCAGCCCCGGCTCGACCTCTTCCTCTTCCTCTTCGTCCTCGTCGAACTCGTCGGTCTCCTCGTCGAACACGGAGCTGACGTCGAACCGGTGCAGGACGTCCTCCGGAGCGGCGTGCTCGAAGGGCGAGTTGAGCCACTCCCCCGGTTCCGCCACCTCCTCGGAGGCCGCGATCCAGAGCGTGGAGTCCCCCTCCTCCAGGCCGAACTCCTTGTAGCGGGAGGCGATCTCGTCCGGCTCGTACTCCCCGAAGAGCACGCCCAGGGCGCCTGCGGTACCGCCGTCGTGGACGGGCTCGGCATCGCGGTCGTGTGCGACGACGCGTTCGGCCTGGGCGATCAGCCGCTGCGGCTCGACGACGGCGTAGTCCCGCCGGATGAGCACGCTGAAGGCCGTGGGATCGGCGGGGCCGGCGTACGGGACGCCGTCCTCGGGCGTGGGGATCTCGAAGGGGGTGACCTCGTCGTACCGGTCGTAGAGGAGCTCGTCGTACTCCTCGGCGGCCGCGGCGAGTTCGTTGAACGCGGCGTAGACGTCCGGGTCCTCGTCCCCGGTCCTGCGCTCGACCGCGGCGAGGTGGCGGTCGAGAGCGGCCTTGACCGCCTCGGCGGCGGCACGGACCTCGGCAACAGTGGGCAGAGCGGCATCAGACATAGGGGAGACGCTATCCGTAGCAGGGCTCTGCCCGCACAATAGATGCGATGCCGGAATACGAATTTGTCGACGTGTACGTGCCCCGCGGCGTCCCCCGCAAGGAGGCGACCCGCCTGCTGACCGATCATGCCGAGTACGGGAACTGGGAGCTCGACCGCCTGACGCTGCACCGGGACGGCAGCCGCCGTGTGCGGCTGCGCCGCCGGATCATCCGCCAGATCCGCGCGACCTGGTGACGTGGGCGGTGCGGTCCCCGGGGTCCGGGGACCGCACCGCCGGGGGCCGTCAGGCGGCGCCGCGGGCGCGCCGGTAGAGCACGGTGCCGGCCAGCAGCAGGCCGCCGGCGATCGGGAGGCCCGCGGTGAGCGCGCCCCCGGCGCCGGTGGCGGCGAGCCCGGGGGCCTCGCTGGTGCCGGGGCCCGTGCCGGGATGCGTGACCGGGGTGCCGGTGCCCGGGTGGGTGGGCGTTCCGGGGGTACCCGGGTTGCCCGGCGTACCGGGGGTGCCGGGATTACCGGGGGTGCCGGGGTTACCCGGGGTGCCAGGGTTGCCAGGCGTACCGGGGGTGCCGGGGTTACCGGGGGTGCCGGGCGTGCCGGGGTTGCCCGGCGTGCCAGGGTCGCCAGGCGTACCGGGGGTGCCGGGGTTACCGGGCGTACCGGGGTTACCGGGGTTACCGGGGTTGCCCGGCGTGCCCGGCGTGCCCGGGTGGTCGTCGCAGGGCTCTTCGTCCCCGCCGCCGGGGTGACCGGGGTGGCCGGGGCTGCCCGGGTGGCCGGGGGTGCCCGGGTTGCCCGGGTGGGGGTTCGGCTTCGACGGGGTGTTCGCGCAGCGGTTCCCGAAGGCCGGGTTCAGGGCTCCCACCACCGTCACCGTGTTGCCGCAGGCGTTCACCGGCGCGTCCACGGGCGCCTGCAGCTGGTTCCCCGACAGCAGTCCGGGTGAGTTCGCGGCCTGCCCCGAGGCCGTCGAGTCCGCGTGGGCGTGGCCCCCGCCCAGGGCGAGGACACCCCCCGCGGCCGCCATGGTGATCAGGGTCTTCCTGGTGACCTGTGCCGGTCGTCGCATCTGTGCTCGTCCCCTGGTGTGTACGTTTCGGGCGGGATCTCGGCGGCCCGGCCGTACAAGCTCCCCGCCCGGCATGCCGAAGATCGGAAAAGGGCCGTAAAGCCCGGCGGCCCCGGAACGCTGGAATGCGTTCCGGGGCCCAAAGACTTCAGACGCGTCAGGCGTTGACGCAGGTGTTGCCGAAGGCCGGGTTCAGCAGGCCGATCACGGAGATCGTGTTACCGCAGACGTTCACGGGAACGTGGACCGGGACCTGGACGACGTTGCCGGACAGGACACCGGGGGATCCGATGGCCGCACCCTGGGCACCCGCGTCGGCGACGGCCAGACCCGCACCCGCGAGAACGAGGCCACCAGTGGCAGCCGCAGCGGCTACAACCTTCTTGATCATTGTTCCTCCTAGTAGGCAATGCGGTCCCAGCCGCGGACCGCACCACCTGTAACGAGGAGGGATCACCGGGGCTACGAGCGTATGAGCGCATTCACTCTTCTCAGTGGAATCCGCACACCTTCCCGATTTCCGGGCGTCAGGCGTTGTCGATGAACCGGTCGAGCACCCGCACACCGAACTTCAGGCCGTCGACCGGCACCCGCTCGTCCACCCCGTGGAACATCCCGGCGAAGTCCAGCTCCGGCGGCAGCTGGAGCGGCGCGAAGCCGAAGCAGCGGATCCCGAGGTCGTCGAAGGACTTCGCGTCGGTGCCGCCGGAGAGCATGTACGGGACCGCTCGCGCGATCGGGTCCTCGGCCCGCAGCGCGCCCTGCATGGCGTCGACCAGCTTCCCGTCGAAGTCCGTCTCCAGGGCCTTGTCCGCGTGCACGTCCTCGCGCTTCACGCGCGGGCCGAGGATGCGGTCGAGGTCGGCGAAGAACTCGTCCTCGTAGCCGGGCAGGAAGCGCCCGTCCACGTGGGCCGTGGCCTGCCCGGGGATGACGTTCACCTTGTAGCCGGCGCCGAGCATGGTCGGGGCGGCCGAGTTGCGCAGCGTGGCGCCGACCATCTTGGCGATGCCCCCGAGCTTGGCGAGCGTGGCGTCCATGTTGTCCGGGTCCAGGGGGGTGCCGAGCGCGTCCGAGAGCTCGTCCAGGAAGGACCGTACGGTCTTGGTCACGCGCACCGGCCACTGGTGGCGGCCGAGCCGGCCCACGGCCTCGCACAGCTCCGTGATGGCGTTGTCGTTGTTGGTCATGGATCCGTGGCCCGCGGTGCCCTCCACCGTGAGGCGCATCCAGTGCATGCCCTTCTGGGCCGTCTCCACCAGGTAGAGGCGCAGGTTCTCGTTGACGGTGAAGGAGAAGCCGCCGACCTCCCCGATGGCCTCGGTGACCCCCTCGAACAGCCCCGGGTGGTTGTCCACGAGGTGCCGGGCCCCGTAGATCCCGCCGGCCTCCTCGTCCGCGAGGAAGGCCAGCACGATGTCGCGCGGGGGCTTGCGCCCGCTGCGCATCCGGTCGCGCACGACGGCCAGCGTCATCGCGTCCATGTCCTTCATGTCGACGGCGCCGCGGCCCCACAGGCAGCCGTCGGCGATCTCGCCCGCGAAGGGGTCGTAGGTCCAGTCGGCGGCGTTGGCCGGGACCACGTCGGTGTGTCCGTGGATCAGCAGTGCGGGCCGGGACGGGTCCTCGCCCTCGATCCGCGCCACCGTCGAGGCACGCCCCTTGTGGGATTCGAAGATCTGGGGCTCCAGCCCGACCTCCGCGAGCTTCTCGGCGACCCACTCGGCCGCCTTGCGCTCGCCGGGGCCCGAGTGGTCCCCGTAGTTGCTGGTGTCGATCCGGATGAGGTCCCGGCAGAGGTCCACGACCTCGTCCTCGCCGGAGACGGTCCTGCCCGCGCTCGACTCGCTCACGCTGTTCCTCCCAGTGATCAGTACCGGACTGCCTCCATCCTCGCCCCCCCGGACCGTTCTCCCCAAGGGCGATCCCCGGCCGCCGGGGGGTGTGATCGGGGACCCCGGAATGTTTGGTAATGTTTTCCACGTCGGAACGGCCCGCGAGGGACGCGAGACAGACACCTTGTCCGGGTGGCGGAATGGCAGACGCGCTAGCTTGAGGTGCTAGTGCCCTTTATCGGGCGTGGGGGTTCAAGTCCCCCCTCGGACACTTTGCCGAAAGGCTTGTGCGAGCCGTGACCACCAGGTCACGGCTCGCACTGTTTTCCGCGACTCCCTGAATTCGTCACGCTCAGTCACCCTTGACTACGAATCTGGGACACTCCGCCAGCACCCTGCGAGCGCCGTCCTCATCGGCGAGCCGCGCCGCGAGCGTGGCCTGAGCCAGGCGTGGCGGCAGCGCCTCCGCGAACTTCAGACCCCGCACCGCACGTTCGCTCACCTCGGGCAAGCACAGCGTCCCGAAGCCCTGCGTGGCCGCCGCCCGAAACTGCGGAGCGGTGACGTCCTCGCGGAGCCGGATCCACTGGTCCGTCACGCGCTGCCCCGGGGCAGTTACGGATGAGAGAGTCGACGCGAGCGTCGCGTTGGTCCGGTGACCCGCCCATGTCCACCACCGGACGTCTCCCTCACCCCGACGCGTGATGAGTGTTCCCCCAGGGTGTACGTACTCCAGGTGGCGCGTGCGAGCCTCGGCAAGAGCGGAGACCGCACGTTTCGTGAAGGTGACCTCGGGGTCCGAACCGAGCAGGACGTCTCTCATCGCGCGAGTGAGCTCGAGGGACGCGACCCGCATGTATCCCGAACCGCTCCATTTCGCCTTGCCGCCTTCATCTGCGGGCTCGACGAAGCAGCGCTTACGACTCCAGTCGATGTAGGTGACGAGCCAGCTGCGTCCGGCGAGAAGCAGCTTGCGCGGCCCCTGAACCTCCTCCGTCAGCAGGTCGGGATCAGTCCTGCCGATCTCCGTGCGGCCGTGGAGGACGGTGAACTCCGGCGGGGCCGTGAAGACTGCGGTGAGGTTCATGAAGTGCCGGTGCCCGAAGCGACGTTCCGCTTCCGGACCGATGAAGAACATGCCGCCGTCCTGGTCGAGGTAGCCCTCGTCCACCAGGTGACGCACAATCGGCTCCGCGCCGCGCCCGAACGGCCCCAGGTCGTTCCACCACTCTTGCCAGACCTGGTCGCCGACCCGGTGTTCCTGCAGGCAGAGCGCGAGGAGCTGCTGGGCCATGATGTGGCGCGGCTCAGGCGGAGCGACAACAGGTTCGACCCATCCACGGGACCACTGCAGGAGCAGGGCGGCGGCTGCAAGCAGGCCTTCCTCGCTCAGCGCGAGGAAAAGGCAGTTGCGTGTGGTGTCCGGACGCCGGCCAGTACGTCCCAGCCGCTGGAGGAACGACGCTACTGAGGACGGGGCGTCGATCTGGATCACCCGGTCCAGGTCGCCGACGTCGATGCCGAGTTCCAGCGTGCTGGTCGAGACGATGACACAGTCGCGCGCCTCGGCAAAGGCTTCTTCGGCGCGGCGGCGTTCGTCCAGGGACAGGGACGCGTGAGAGAGGAACGTCGTCACGCCACGCAGCCGAAGTTTCTCGCCCAGCTCTTCGACCGTACGCCGGGCCTCGCAGAACACCAGGCGCTTCTCCCCACGGTGCAGGGCCGCGATCACGGTGGCCGCATTGTCGAGGGAACCCACGAAGTCCAACTGGACATCCCCGGGGGGCGGACCGGGAGGGACCGGGTCGGCGAGATGCGGGGCGATGACGCGGGCGGGCCGCTTGTCTGCCGCGGAGCCTTGCAGCCAGTGGAGCAGCTCTTCCGGGTTGCCGACAGTCGCAGAGAGCCCGACCCGCTGAACGGGGCGCCCCACGACCCGCTGGAGACGCTCCAGCACGGCCAGCAGGTGCCATCCCCGGTCGTCCCCGGCGAAGGCGTGGACTTCGTCGACCACGATGGTGTGCAGTCCGGCGAAAAACGCCCTGTGGTCGACGTTGGCGCTGACCAGCATCGCCTCCAGGGATTCGGGAGTGGTCAGCAGGACGTCCGGCCGTTCGGTGAGGATGCGGCGCCGGCGGCCGGCGGCCACGTCCCCGTGCCAGAGGGCCGCGGTACGACCGATCCATCCGGTGTACGTCTCGAGGCGGGGCAAGAGGTTGTTGAGCAGGGCCTTCAGCGGGCAGACGTAGAGGACCGAGGTGCCCTTCCAACCCTGTGCCGTCATCCGGGACAGCAGGGGGAAGACGGCGGCTTCCGTCTTGCCTCCGGCCGTCGGCGCGATGAGGACGGCGTCCTCACCTGCCATCAAGGGGTCGATCGACGATTCCTGGAGCGGTCGGAGCCCCTTCCACCCGAGGCTGTTGACGATGTGGTGCGTAAGCACCGGGTCAAGGGCGTCGACCGCGCTCACGGGAGCTCCAGCTCGATGTCGTCAGCGGTGCCTGCCGCCGCATTGCGCTCCACTTCGTTCAGCTCCGAGCGGCCGACGGTGAGTGCGTAGTGGCGGCGCGGGTCGAAGTCCTCGTGCTCGTCGACCCGGTCCAGTACGTCGGCAACCAGTTTGCGCAGGTAGATCCTGGGAGCGACACCCACTTTGCCGCCGAGACTGCCGGTAACAGCTGTGGCGAGCTCGGCGAGGTAGGCATCGTCGACCCGCTCGGAAACCCGCTGGGGGTGGCGGGCCACGCCCGCGTACACCTCTCTGACGTGATGGCCGAGTTCACCCAGTCCGGCCAGATCGAAGCCGGGCAGTCGCAGTTGTACCGCCCTGGGGGAGTCGAATCGCGGGTCGGTGGTGAAATCGGTGGCAAGCCGCTGGGCGAGCGGAGGGAGTCGCTGGACGCCTTGCTGTCCGTCGTAGAAAGCCGGGGTTCCGGTGATGACGAGGAACAACCCGGGGAAGCGGCCGGCGTCGATTTCGTCGAGGAGCTGACGCAAGGCGTTGAGGCTCTTCTCGCGTACGTCGCCACGTACCCGCTGCAGCGTCTCCACTTCGTCCAGTACGAGGAGGAGGCCAGGGTGGCCGCAGTCACGCAGGACGGTCAGGAGGCCCTGGAGGAATCCCAGGGCTCCGAAGTGGTCGAGGTCGCCGCGTACGCCCGCTCCGCGCTTGGCAGAGGCCGCCACCGACTTCTGTCCACCGAGCCAGGCGATCAAGGCCTCGGCCGTGGCTCCGTCTCCGGCTGAGACGGCTTGGCGATAGCCGCGCAAGGCAGCGGAGAACGCAGGCGTCGTGCGGGCAACGTCCGCGAGTCTGCGCTCCATCAGCCCGTCCACCGCTTGGGCCAGGGCCTCATCGTCGTCCTCGTCGATCTGTCCCTCGTCGAGGAGCTCCTCCTCCAGGGTGTAGAACCACGAGTCGATGACGGCGCGGAGCGCGCTCGGTTGGTGCGTGGCGGTGGTCAACCGCTCGGTGAGCCTGCGGTAGATGGTCTCCAGCCGGTGCAGCGGGGTTTCCGTCTCCGAGATCTGTACCTCGCTGGCCGCCAGGCCGGCCCGCTTGGCACGTTCCGCGAGCCAGCGTGCGAAGAACGTCTTGCCGGAGCCGTACTCGCCGCGGATCGCGTGGAAGGCGGCGCCTCCTCGTGCAGCGGTGGCCAGATCGTCGTCGAGGGCGGAAGCAAACCGGTCCAGGCCGACCGCGAAGAGGTCCAACCCGGCCTGGGGTACGGTGCCGCGGCGGAGCGCGTCGATCACGTCCCGGCGCCGGGCGGCACTGACCTCGTGCGGATGCATCATCGCTGTCCTGTCCCGAAGAACTGCTGCTCGAGCAGCGTTTTGTTGAGCTCCACGGTCCGACCCGCCTCGATGAGGCTGACGACTCCGTAACCGTCGATGTTGAGAAGCCGTTGCAGCACGGTCACGAACCGCTCGGGGTTGCGCTGTGACTTGCCCGTGGCCGCCTGTGCCGCGGCCGCAACCGCACCCGGCGACAACTTGCCGCCTGCATCGACCAGCGCGTCGATGACGGCGGCGACCGCCCTGTCTGCGGGTGCATGCCGGACGAATTCGCGCTGAGCCTTGAACTGCGCAGTCACGACGGCCTTCTCGCCCAGCGTGTCGGGTCCGCTGACCACCTCCCGTCGCGCGAAGAGTCCCTCGCCGCCCTGCGCCGGCGGGGTCTTCCCGCGCTTCTTCGTGCTGGGCTGCCCGGCCTCGGTGTGGACGGCCTCCCCGGTCGAACCAGAACGCCACCAGTCGGGAGCGATGCGCTCCCCCGGCAGGATCGTCCAACCACTCGGGATGAGCTCCGCCGACGGCACCAGGGCGATGACCGGGACTGTCACCTCGGCGAGTGCGGCTCCACCGTGGTATCCGGCCTTGCGCGGGGTGTAGCGGATGTCCTCCCGCCACGGGGCGGTGATCGTGCCGCCGCCCTCCAGCACGCGGGGTCCGGCGAGCACGACCTCTCCGTCGGCCGCGCTACCCGTCCGCCAGCGGGCCGACTGGGCGCCGGGGGCGGCTACCGGCCCTTGGCCGGCCGGCGTGCGGTCGATGACATGGCCGTGATCGGAGACGAGCAGGACGGGGCGTCCGTAGTCGCGGGCGGCGTTGAGGAGGTCGGGCAGCTTGCTGACGTCCTTGAGGTGCCAGCTGGTGCGTGCGCCCTGCTGCCCGTGGTCGAGGGCGTCATCGATGGTGTTGAGTACGACGCCCACCACTTTGTCCGAGGCCAGCGCCTCCAGCAGCGGGGGGGCGAGCCGGTGTCCGGCCTCGCCTTCGAACTCGCCCTTGTGGAACAAGACCGCGGTTCGGTGCCGCTTCTTCCAGAAGGCCGTGAAGCCCGTGTCCTCGGCCGACTGCCCACCCCGAGTCGGCGCTCCGCCGAGCAGGGAGGCCCTGCTGATGGAGGTGACGGTCGGCAGCATGGCCACAGCGGCTTGCCGGGCGGGGCTGCGTCCCCCCTCCGGCTTCGGGACGATCTCGGTCCAGACCCGCCGGTCCAGCTCGGCTCCCAGCTGTACCGCGACCGAGGAGCTCATCCCGTCGAGTACGAGGATGAGTGGACGGGAGTTCTCGAGGGCGAGGGGCGCTGCCACACGGCTGAGGACGTCCTCGATGAGCAGCGCCCCGCCCGACGCCTCCGGCTGCCGTGCGAATTCCGTCCACGCAGCGAGCCGCGCTCCGAACTGCTCGTCGATCGCAGCCCTACGGGCCCGCACGGCTCCTATGAGACGGTGGTAGGCCTGCCCCAGCAGGGGATCGCGCTCAGGGTCGCCCTCTGCGAGTACGGCCAGCGCCCGGTCTGCCCAGCCCCAGGACGCGAAGTGCTCGCGTACCGCCTGTGGGACGGACTCCACCTGCGGCGCCGGTCCGGCGAGCCAGCGGGCCATGCGCACGGCCATGCGGGCCGTCGTGGTGCTCTCTTCGTAGAGCCCGGAGAGCTGATGTTCTTCCAAGTGCTCCAGTGCGGCTTCCGCTTCACCGGGCGAGCGCTCAAGGGCAGCGGCGAGGCCGCGCAGCCTGGCCTTGTAGCCGGAGGGCAGCAGCCGGTCCTCGCCGAGTGCTCCGCCCAGCCCCGCCTTGTGCGCCAAGGCGTCGGCCTGGTCCAGTACAGCAAGGACTCGCTCGAAGGCGTCTGTCCTGTGCGGGCCCGCCCCTTCCGCCTCGGTGATCCACCGGGCCAGGACGCCCGTGACCGCATTGCTGAACGGCGCAAGGTCGTCGAAGGACTTCAGGGCGCTGCCGAAGAGCGACCCGAGAGCGAACGTGGCCGCATCGGACGCTCCGGGCGCCCGTACAGCCGAGGCCAGTGCCCCCAGCGGCATCGCGTCCCCGCCCCGCCCGTCGGCCACGAGCGACAACAGTGTCGGCACGGCAGGGCCGACGGACCGCGTGAGCCAGGCCGCGATCCCCGTGCGTTCGGCCACCCCGAGCTCACTGAAGAGGATGGGCCCTGCGGTCGTTCCCGACCAGGCCAGCAAGGTGTCCGTGTCGAGGTCGGAGGAATCTGCCTCCGGGTCCCCCAGACCGAGGCGGACGGCAACGAGTGACCGGGTGGCCGTGTCCAGGGTGAGCACGGCGCCGGCCCGCGGCCATCCGTCATGAGGTTCGGCCTCCAGCAGTGCGTCGAGAAGCCACCCGGCTTCGTACACACGGGGGTCAAGGTCCGTTGCGCCGAAGAGCTGCTTGACGATCTCGGCGCGGTCGACCGTGAGCGTGTGACGGCGTACGGCGTGCGCTTTGACGTCCCAGCCCAGCTGATCCGTGGGCACGCCGCTGGTGACGACGACCAGCCCGTCCTCGTACCGGTCCGCCAGTCGCGCCCAGGCGTCGGCGATACCGAGCACCGAGTCCTGGTCGGTGACATGGACCCGGCGCTGCCGTCCGCCGATCTTCGCGGTGAACTCGTCCTCCGTCCCGGCGGTTTCGTAGCGCGCGTTGACGAGAATGAGCCGCCGGTCGCTGCCTCGCGCCAGCTCGGCCTCGAGCAGGGCCTCGATGATCCGACGGCCCACCACGGGTCGGATCGGCATCAGGCGCTCCCACCGACGGTCGAGGTCTCCGGGCCCGATGGGACGACATGCCAGCTGATCTCGACGGTCACGCCGGGGTGTGCCTCGGAGTAGGCGCGAATCTCGTCACGCAGGGTGTCGATCTCCTTGGCCAGTACGGCCTCTGCCTTCGTCGGTTCGAGGTGCACGAGGAGACGGCGTACGGACGGGACGGACGGGTTGCCGTGATCGGTCAGCCGCACGTCGTCGGCGGTCGGCTGCTCCGTCGGCTTGCCGTGCTCGTGCGGCTGAACCGGCACCCGGGGGTCCACGGGCTTCTGCGAGATGGTCGAGTCGGGAACCTGGGCCAGCCGTGCCGCGTCGTTGACGATCGCGATGGCCTGTTCGCGCAGGCCCGCGAGAACGGGTACGAGCGACTTCTCGAACTCGCCGGCCCGTGCGGCCTCGGTAATCCGTGTGATGAGCCGCTCGGCCCTGTCTCCGACACCGTCGAGCCGTCCGGCGAAGCCGCGCACGCTGTGGAGGAGGGACCAGTCCGCCTGGTCGAGTGCGGAGAGCACCTCGGGGGCAGCTGTGACGGCAGTGGCGAGCTCCTGGTCGGTCGTTGCGTACGAGACGGCGGCAAGCTCCCGGACCAGGGCGGTGGCGTCGTGCTGCCGGTCCAGGCGGGCCAGCAGATCGGCCGCGTCGCGCAGCGACGTGCCGCGGTCGGTCGGGCCGTCGGCGATGCCCAGGGCGACCGCATGCTTGTCCAGCGACTTGCGTAGACCGCTGACCGCCGCTTCGTACTTCACGACGGCGGCGCGGACCCCGGAGTGCAGCTTGTTGACGTTCCGGGCGAAGAGCGAGGGCTGCACCGCGATGCCGAAGATCCTCGCAGCTCGTTCGCGGGCCGCGGCGTACTCCTCCTCGCTCGGCAGTTCCTGGGCACGCAGCGCGTAGCCCGCTCCGATCGCGGACAGTTCGGGGGTCGGGGTGTCGGAGTTGCCGTGGTACACCCACGCCCGGTCGCCGAGGAGCGCGTAGGTGGCGATGACGAGGCTGGAGACGTTCTTGTCGAGACCGGTCCAGCCGAGGTCCTTGGAGATCCACTCGCGGATGTCCTCGACCGCGAGATCCGGACCGGCCTTGTGCTGCGCGGCCGCCTGGTCGATGCGGGTGCGCCAGTCGTTGCGCAGCACCAGGGGGCCGTCGTGGACCTGGCCCAGCTCGAGCGGCTCGACGATCTTCTTGACGGTCTTGATCTGATGGCTGTCGACCTCGACCCGTCGGCCGTCGTCCATCGCCCGCCCGATCCAGGTGAGGGCTACCTTCAGTTCGGCGGGGGTGAGGGGCTTGCGGTCCCGCTGGCGGTCGAAGTCCGGGTGCTTGGGGTAGAGCGCGCCGAACATGCCGTCGGCCAGGTGCAGCAGGTTGTCCTGGAAGGGCTTGCCCCCCAGCGGCTGGGGGCGTGCGTACGCGGGGAACAGGGAGAGGAGGTGCTGCCCCTCGGTGACCTCGACGGAGACGCTGCCCTCGTCCACTCCGGCGATGCCGTACAGCTGGCCGAGGGTGGCGGTGAGCGTCGAGGTGAGGTTGTCGCGGGTGGCGGCCAGCTGGTGGCGAATGCGGGCCCGGTCGTCGGAGCCGAGGTGGCCGGCGTAGTCGTCGAGCCGGTCCCGCTCCATCAGGTAGTTGATCTTGATGAGGCGGCCGAGCTGGGCCTTCTTCTGATCGGAGAAGAACGACGGCAGCCAGACCAGGGTGGGCTGCTCCAGCCCGTCGCGGCGCAGGCCTTCGACCCGATTGAAGTCGTCGCTCGGGAAGTGCTCGCCGTCGTCGAAGGGGTAGTCGAGGATGAACCGGATCCGGCCTTCGGTGCTCGGCGTGAACTGTTCGTCGGGCAGCTGGGCCCGGTCGCGCACGTTCTCGAAGACGAACTCGGCGGTGCGCCGGGTGCCGCGCCAGACGATCTCGCGCTCACAGACGAAGGCCCCGTTGTCGTTGAGCCCGAGGGCCTTCCACAACTGGTCGCGGACCCAGATCCGGCGGGCGCCGGGACGGTCCTCCTCGGCCACGGCGTCGAGCAGCGGCTCGATGTCCAGGTCGGACAGGTGCAGCGTGAAGACCGGGTCCTGCTCGCCGTCGGAGCGGATCTCGCCGAATTCGGCCTGGAGCTCCCGCATCCGGGTGACGACCAGGGATCCCGCCTGCACGGTGCGCGAGCGCACGGAGCCGTGGTTGAGGGCGGCGAGGCGTGTTCCGGTGAGCCGCTTCAGCGCCGGGACGTCCGGGGCGAGGGCGGCCAGCAGCAGCGTCTTGACGAAGCGGTCGTCGGCGATGAACTTTTCGTTGTCCTCGGAGCCGTACTTCTCCAGCAGGTGCGCCCGCGCCTTGGTGTGGAAGCGCTGGGCCGCTTCGGCCTCGCTGCGGAGCCGGTCGGTGAAGGCCGCGCCGGTGCTGTCCGCCAGTACGTCCCACAGGTCGCCGAGCGGGATCAGCTTGCCCAGGGGTGCGTCGGCGGACCGCTCCAGCAGCTGCTGGACGAGCTTGAGACCGGTCCGCTCCCGCTGGAGTGCGCCGGAGAGGGCGACGAGGACGTTGAGGAGGGCGGGCGAGAGCGGATAGACGGCCTTGAAGTCCTCCCAGTCCGCGTGCGTGGCGCCGTTGGCGTCCAGCAGTACGTCCTTGACCTGCGCGTTCGTGGACTCCAGATCGGAGAACGCGCCGGCGAGGACATGCTCCAGGCCGGGCTTCGGCCTGAGCACGCGCTGCTTGATGATCTCCGGGAGGTTGCGGTCCTCCAGGCTGACGGTCTCGAAGCGCTCGGCCAGGTAGTGGACCTGCTGCTCCATGTTCTTCACGTCCGCGCCCATCACATCAGCGCCGACCAGCTGGGACAGGTCGCGCTGGCGTGAGATGAACGAGACGATCGGAATGGGTCGGTCGCTGTCGCCCGACTCGATCAGCTTGACCAGTTTGCCGATCTCGGAGTTCACGAACTCCCGCTGCGACATATGGGCCTGGAGCCAGAGGATGAGCTCGTCGAGGAAGAGCACGATCCCGTCGTAGCCGAGGGACTTCGCGTGCTTGGAGATGATCGACAGGCCGTTCTCCAGCGGTACGAAGGCGTGCGCGTCGCCGCGTGCGCCATCCGCGTAGGAGGCCATGGGGCCGGTCAGCAGGGAGGACACCAACTGATCGCGCTGGGCGTCCCCGGCGGGCGCGGCGAAGGCACGGTCGAGCTCCGCGGGGGACCAGGAGCCGCCGGCTCCGATCACCTCCAGCTCGTCGTCCTCGTCGGAGGCGGCCGAGGTTGCGCCGTCGACGGCGGGCAGCAGCTTGATGAAGGCGTCGTCGCCGATGCTGCCGCGCAGCCGGGCGGCGTCGGCGAGCATCGAGTCGGAGCGGTAGACGGCCGGGGTGGGCGCCTCGGGGTGGAGGCGGCGCACAGTGGCGACATAGCCGCCCAGGAGGGCGGAGTCGAGATTGGCCGCGCCCACGAGGTGGTAGGGCGCCATGAGGAACCGCTTGCCGCGCAGCCAGTCGTCGTGCTCGGCGATGATCTCCTGCAGACGCGGCTTGGACCGGGCCGCCGGGTCGTTGCTCAGGATCGCGTGGAGCACGGTCAGGAAGTGGCTCTTACCGGCGCCGAAGGATCCGTGCAGGTAGGCGGCGTAGGGCTTGCCTCCGCGCACCGCGCCTCGCACGATGCCCAGCGCATCCCGGAATGCCTTCTGCAGCTGCTTGGTGACGACGTACTCGTCGACCCGGGCAGCCGTCTCGGTGAAGCCGCCCGACAGCTCGACCTTGAAGTCACCCGCGTGGACGTCTTCCTTGATGTTGATGACATCCCGCAGGACAATCTCGCTCGCCGCCATCGGCTTCTCCCACTTCCCCGCGCATCCGGGCACACCGGTCCCGTGCACCCCACTCCTCGGCCCCCATCCTGCCAGCTCACCGGCCTGGCTCGGCCTCTCACGCAAAGATCACCACCGGTGGGGTCGATTACCGGCCGCTGGAGGCCGAGAACAGCGCCCACACGGTCTTGCCGGGGGCTTCCTTCCGTGGCTCCACGCCCCAGGCGTCCGCCAGCGCCTCGACGAGCAGTAGCCCGCGCCCCGACTCCCCATCGAAGCAGGGGGCGGAGAGGGCGGGCAGTCGCTCACCACGGGTGTCGCTCACCTCCACGCGCAGCACCCCGGCTTCGCCCTCGGTGAGCCGGAGCAGGAATTCCCGGTCCGGGACGCGGCCGTGCCGTACGGCGTTGGCGGCGAGCTCGGCCGTGACGAGCGTCACCGCGTCGTTCACGGGTGCGCCGTACGGGTGGCCCCAGGCGTGCAGCTGGTGGGAGACCAGCCGGCGGGCGAGGCGGGCGCCGCGCGGGGTGGAGGTGAGCCGCAGGGTGAAGTCACGGGGCGGGAGCAGGTCGGTGATCGTCATGCGGATGACGGTGGAGGGTGAGGAGTGGCGGCGGCCAGGTCTGCGGCCAGGACGGTGGGGCTTTGTCGCAGCAGGGAGCGGCTGCTGTCGGACGTGTACGGGCGGAGGCGTTGCCGTCACGTCGGAGCAGGAGCGAAGATCATCCAGGTGCTCTGGGCGGTGCGGGGAACACGGGGGTGGTGGCGCATGACCGGGTACGACGGCCTGTCCGGCGGAGTCTCGGTGGCGGCGGGCGAGGGTCTCGACGCGGGCGTGGCGGAAGTCCGCGACCTACTCGCGGACGCCCCGGACCTGGCGGAACGGCTGGGGGCATGGCGGGACGGCACGGGGGTGTCTCCCGGCGCCCTGCTCGTCCTCACGATCGCGTTGCGGGCCACCGAGGCGTGGACCGCACAGCAGATCAACGAGCTGGTGCGGCCGCTCGTGACCCATGGCGGTGATCGCCCGCCGAGCAGCGGCGACCTCACGGGGGCGACGCGACGGATCATGCGCCTGGTCCGGACCAGGCCCGCCCCTGCCCTGCTGCGTCCGGCCTTGGCCGCCCGCCGGGACGTGCTGCTCGCCTCCCGGTCCGGGCGGCGGGGCCTTGCCGAGGACGCGGCCACCCCGTGGGGCCCGCCGAGCGGCCTGCCTCTGGTCCCCGCGCAGCCCCGCCCGGCCCAGGACCGGGCCTTGGCCGGGCTGTTCAGCGCGGTTCGCACACCGCTTGCCGTGCCGGACCTGGGGGCCAGCCAGGCGGGTGCACCATGGCGGGGCCGCGACGGCATGGCGTTTCCCCAGGCGCCGGGGTGGATGTCGAGGGCGCTGCTGTACGGGGGCGAGGAGCAGGGGCGCCGGGTGCTGGGGGCGGTGCCGTGGTGGTACGGAACCGTGGACACCCTCCTCCAGCGGGACGCCGTATGGCGTCCGCGCGATGCCGCAGGACTGAGGGAGCTGGTCTCGTTCTCCCTCCACCAGGACCGGTTCGCCGTATTCAGCGTGGCGTTCCCGCAGGCTGTCCGGAAGGCCGCCGGTCCGGTGGAGTTCTCGTACACGTACGACCTGTACGAGCCGTGGGACACGGCGGAGTTGACGCTCGCCGTGCGGGCGGGGTGCGCCCGTCTCGATGTGCTGCACATCGACGGGGACGAAGGACTGCCGCAGGTGCGGCGCACGCTGCTGCTGGAATTCCCGCCGGACGTGGTGGGCGGTCCGGCGGCCGAGGCGCTGGAGGCCGCGCTGGGCCGCCATGGCGACCTGAGCCGCGTACTGCCGCCGCGGAACGGCGCGCAGGCGCAGTTCCGGGCGGCGGACCGGGTGAAGTCGCGGGACCTGGCGGAGACCCTCGATCTCCTGGAAGGCCTGCCTAGCGTGCCGCGCGAACGGCGGGTCCCGCTGCGCAAGGCGTTGCGGAGGCTGGAGGAGCTGCGGGTGGAGCGGGCCGAGCGGCGGTACGAGGCGCCGGGCCGACCGCTGCCGTACCGCCTGCAGAGGAGCCTCCAGAAGGCCGAACTGGAGGTCGGCACGCTGGCGGATGCACCGCCGGGTGCGGATCCGGAGCCGCTGGCGCGCGCTCTGTCCGTCCTGGGCTCGGACGACCGCGCCTTGGCGCATCTGCTGGTGGGCGGAGAGGGCCCGCGCGTCGTATGGGCGCGTACGGCCCACGGTCAGGCGCGTTCGGGGATGCTCACGGCCCCGGACTTCGACTTGGAGGGGTTCGCCAGGTGCGTCGCGGGGTGGGTGCGGGGCGGATATCCGGGCGAGGGCCGACGAGCGGCGGAGCTGCTGCTCGTCCCGTTGTTGGAGCGTCTGGTGCAGACCCTGCGGGAGGAGGAGGGCGTACGGCACCTCGTGCTCAGCCCTTCCAGCCTGTTCGCGCTGCTGCCGCTGCACGCGGCACCGGTCCCGTCGCTGGGCGCGGACCGGCTGCTGGCCGACTGCTTCCGCACGGTCTCGTACGCGCCGTCGCTCGCGTCGCTGACCGGACTGGTGCGCCGCCCGCTCGTGCTTCCGGCTCCGCCCGCGTTCCTCTCGTACGGAGCGGATTTGCGCGGACTGGCCATGGAGCGGGCGGTGCTGCGGCGCCTGTACGGGGGTGGCCTGGAGGTGTACACCGGGTCCGGTGCCACCCCGGCCGCGGTGCTGGACGCCGGCCGGACGGCGGGCACGCTGCACATCGCCTCGCACGGCGAGACGGCAGCCGACCCGTACGCGAGCGGGCTACGGCTGTCGGCCGGGGGCGGCGGGGACCCGTACGACGGCCGGCTCACGCTGGGGCGCGTGCTGCGGGAGGGCAACTTCGACGCGGCGCAACTGACGGTGTTGTCCAACTGCTCTTCCGGCACGCACACGCAGACGCGGCTGGGTCTGGAGCGCTGCCGGACGCTCGATACGGCGTTCCACGCGCGAGGAGTGCGGGTGGTGCTGTCCACGCTGTGGCCGCTGTCGGATGTGGTGGCGCCGGTGTTCTCGGCGGTGCTGCATGCGCAGCTGCGGGCGGACCGGTCGTACGGGGAGTCGTTCGGGGCGGCGGTGGGGTACCTCCGGGACCGGGGGTGGGAGCGGCCGCCGGAGGACGTGGTGGGGTACGCGGCGGAGGATGCGCTGGGGTTTGCGGACGGGGAGTGGCGGAGGCGCCTGCGTGACTTCGAGCGATATCACCGGGACGACTGGGCTCAGGAGTGGGCTTGTTGGAAGGCGAGCGGTCTGTTGTGGTGATGCGGGTATCGCCCTGGGCTGCTGCTCCGCCCGTTCAGATGCAGCTACGACTGCGACTACGCGAGGTGGCCATGACCGGCTCTCCCCTTTCTCCCTCGTTCAAGGACACGGCCCCTGGCGGCGGAGGCCGGCCGCACATCCCGTGGACGCATGCCGATCTGGCGGAGCTGGGGCGTTCGGGGGTACAGATCGCTGCGGACGGTCTGCGACCTGCTGGATGTCCTGTGCCGGGCCCCTGAGGTGCCGGTCAGTACGACGCGGCTGCTGCCTGAGCTGGGGGTGACGCGGAACGAGCTGGGCGGGAGGCTTTCGTACCTGAGCCGGTGGACCTTCGAGGAGCGCGGACGCGGCAACTGGCCGCTGATGTGGGCCGAAGTCCCGAGCGAGGAAACGCAGTTCGTGGACGAGTGCAGCTACGTGGTGACGCAGGTGATGGCTGAGGCTTGGGCTGGCACGCGGAGGGTTTGAGCGCCGGTCCACTCACTCGGTGGAACTCTGTCTGATCCGCCGCGGGCGGTGCGGATACGCGCATAGCCTGCGCGGCAGGGCAGGCGGGCGCGGTGAGGGGTGCGGCGATGGGGACGGACGTCGAGGACGGCAGGCAAGAAGACTCCGGGACGGCGTTCCTGCGGTGCTTCGGGCGGCAGATGAAGCTGCTGCGGGAGGTGGCGGGACTGACGCAGGCGGAGTTGGGTGACAGGGTCGGGTACGGGGAGGGGCTCGTCGCGTCGGTCGAGCAGGGGCGGCGGATTCCTAAGCCGGAGATGATCGACGCGGTGGATGACGCGGTGGGTGGACGGGGGCTGCTGCAGGCGATGAAGGAAGAGGTCGCGCGGGCTCGGTATCCCGGCTTCTTCCGAGACGCCGCCCGTCTGGAGGCCGAGGCTGTTGAACTGCATGTGTATGCGAACCACGCGGTTCCGGGGCTCTTGCAGACGGAGGAGTACGCCCGGGCGGTCTTCGCGATGTGGCGCCCCCTCCTCAGCGAGGAGATCATCGAGCAACGGCTGGCGGCTCGACTGGCCCGTCAGCAGATCTTCTCGCGCAAGTCCGCTCCGCTGATGAGCTTCGTCATCGAGGAAGTGGTACTCCACCGCCCCATCGGCGGACCCGATGCCCTGCGCGGTCAGCTGGAACAGATTCTGCTGGTCGGCCACGCACGGAACGTCGAGATCCAGGTCATGCCAACGTCTTGCGACGATCACGCCGGGCTCTGCGGTCCGTTCACCTTGATCGAGACGTCAGGTCAGCGGAGGATCGCATACGTTGAGGTGCAGGAGGACAGCCGCTTGCTCACGGAGCGGAAGCCGGTGCGCTCTCTCGAAGCCCGATACGGGATTATTCGAGCTCAGGCGCTGACCCCACGTGAATCGCTGGCGCACATCGAGAAGTTGCTGGGAGAGCTATGAAGGTGGATGAGTCCGGCCAGTCGGCATCCGGCCTGGCCTGGGTCAAGAGCAGCTACAGCAGTGGCGCCGGGGGCGAGTGCGTTGAGGTGGCCAGTGCGACGAGATCGGTCCATGTCCGGGACTCAAAGCGGCCCGAGGGGCCGACGCTGGCGGTTGGGGCGGACCGCTGGGCCGCCTTCGTCGCGTTCGCGGCGCGGGACTGAACAAAGGGGTGGGCTGCTTCCTCCGTGGAGGAAGCAGCCCACCCCTTCATCACGCTACTCGGCCTTCTTACGGCCGCCCCGCGCCTTCTTCTCCGGGCGCCAGGCGGTCAGGTCATCGGCCGAGAGGCCGTGCTTTGCGCGCTGCTCGTCCAGGTACGCCTGGTACTCCTCGGACGGTGTGCCGTCCCACTCCGCATCGAATTCACCGTGCCACTGGTGGACCCACGGCATGACCTCCTGGAGTCCGGCGAGGAGCGGGGTGATGCGCTCGGTCCCCCAGCCCGCCTCGTCCGTACGGTCGTTGACAAGGTTGATCAGGGCCTGGGCCTGGTCCTTGTGGTCCCATCCGGCCCATCCGAGCAGAATCGTGGGGTCGGAGTCGGGGCCGGCGTCCGGGTAGGAGATGAAGCGTTCCTTGGGGACGTCGAGCTTGCCGCGGTGCGACCAGTAGGAGTGCTTGAGGAAGTCAGCGGAGCTGTACTTCGGCGGTACGGCGATATCGAGCCGCTGCCCGGTTCGGTCCTCCTCGCGCTGGAGGTCCCAGGTCTTCTCCCACTGGGCGCGCTTGCGGAGACCGGAGTCCTTGTAGCGCAGCGCGGCGATGTACGGGACGTGCTCGGCTGAGACGACGTCCGCGAGGACGGTCGCGAGGGAGGCATCCCGCTTGCCGAGGTGGTCGGCAGCGTAAAGGGCGGCGACGGCCTGGACGTCCTCGTCGTTGCGGAGGCCGTCGGCGAGCTGCGAGACGGTGAGGGTTCGGGGCTGCCGGAAGCCGTCGCGGGACACGAACCACAGGTCCTCGCGCTCGCAAGCGTCGAGGAGCCAGGTTCGCAGGGCGGCGTTCTCCTTCTTCTCCCAGGTCTCGGACGCCCAGCGTCGCTTGCATTCGGGGCGCTCGATGAGGGCGATGTCCTTGCGGGACTCGATGAGGTCGATCCGGGCCTGGACGATCGACTTGTAGGCATCAGGCCAATGATCGGGGATCTCGGTGATCGCTGTGGACCCGTGCCGCGCGAACCATGCGGTGTCAGCCTCCCCGGCGGCAGCCCTTCGGGCAAGCACGATCTCGAAGGCGCGTTCCCCGAGCGAAATTTCGGGCACATCGTTTGCGTCGGTGACGGTGGCACGGGCTACTTCACGAGCGCTGAGCAGACCGTATGCACCGTACACGGTCCAGTCCAGCTCCTCTTGGAGTGTGAGCATGCGAGCACGGATGCGGGTGTGCGCATCGCACGCCTCACCGAGCCGACTACGGGTTGGTGACCCGGATGCGGTTACGGCAGACGGTTCGTGCGTGGCTAGCTCTTGCGCGAACGAATCAAGGGCACGGGCAAGTTCGAGTGGCAACTCGGCAACAAGGGGGAATTCCTGAAGCTTAGTGCCAGTGAACTCGTACCGCTCCTCCCATTCCTCGTCTTGCAGACCTCGCCCGAGGCCGCTGCCGCCCTTGCCCTGGCTTACCTGCTTGAGCCAGAAGCAAGCCGTCGACGAGTTCAGCACCCCCAACAGCTCCAGATGCTGCTCCTCCGTAGCCCCCACCGGCAACTTGATTACCGGTGCGGACTGCTTGAAGACCCTTCCACCCCGGTCCAGCACGAAATGATTATGCGTCGCCACGAACGACAGAATGATGCCCCACTTGTGAGCACCCTCATCCTTAGGTAGCTGATGCCACTCGAACCAAGGGCGACCCTCTTCAAAGTAGGTTCGCTTGCTGAACGTTGCCCGGTTGCCGAGTTCCGTACGGCTCGGCCAAAGCCAGGCCAGCGCGTTCTCTAGATGAGCCTCCAGCATGCGTTCATGCTGAGGTGAGTAAGGAAAGAGAGCCCACAATCCCTCCTCCTCGTTCCAGTCGCGCACTTCATCGCCAACAACGATTCTCCGGACCGACCCGTCAGACATACCTGCTCGCTCGAAAATCGCCCTCGGCGCAATCATTGCGTCGTCGGCACCAGGGATACCGAATACCCCGATCCGGAAGGCTCGTTCGTTTAGGCGCGATTGCCCCATCAGCTCAACCTGCTCAAACAGGGCGCCAGCACCACCGCCGCTCAGCGACCACGGATGTTCCGCATACTTGGCGCGTTCGATGTCCTCAACCGACACCCACTCTGATTCGCTCCCCGGCGACCCGATCTGGCCCTTGATTGCCAGCCAAACCTCCCCCTGCGCTGGATCCTCCGGCTGGCTCGGCTCCCCTCGAACGCCAAGCACCGCTCGAATCAGTTGCGCCTGCCGTGCCACCTGATTTCGCCCCGCCAGGATCACCGTCGGCGTCCCGTGCCCCGGAATGTAAGCGCCAGACGTGTCGATGACGTGCGACAGCTCCACTCCCGGGAAGTGGCGCTTTCGCTTCGTCTGCGGGTCCTTGTACTCACCGCCCTGGAAAAAGGACTCGATCAGTACCTTGCCGAACTCCCGCTTCATGAAGGAGTTCGACGTGATCTGCCCCGTGAATCCACCGTTGCGCTGGTCGCCACCCGCGCGGATGGCCAGCTCGAAGACCCGCTGTGCGAACGGCACCGACAGCGCGTACTTGCCCGCGCAGGCGAAGTACACATCCCGATAGTTCTCGTTCTCCTGCTTGTCCTTGACCGTGATGTACGGCGGGTTTGCCACCACCACGTGGTAGCTGCCGCGTCCCAGCAGGTCCACCCGCTCCGCGAACTCCGCCACGTCCTCCGTGCGGTAAAGGAACGGCCCCTCCTGCTCACCCCCGAGCATCAGCTCAGGGAGCACGTCCTCCGCCCGCCCCGCATCCCGCCCATGCAGCAGCGAGTCCCCCACCGCCACATGGATCGGCAGCTCCGGGGCCTTCCGCAGCTCCCGCACCCCGCACGCCTTCAGCGCAGCCACCAGCAGCCGGAAGCGGGCGATCGCCGCCGCGAAGGGGTTCTTGTCGGCGCCGTGGACGGAATCCAGGGCCCGGCGGACCAGGACCCAGCCATCGGTGCCCGGCTCCACCTCGCGCCACTTCGCCAGGAGGCGCTCGAACATGCCCAGCAGGAAGTGGCCCGAGCCGCACGCCGGGTCGATGCACCGCAGGCCCCGCGGGTCCTCGCCCTCCCAAGCCGCCGGCTTGTGCTTCCAGACCGGGTCGAGGCCGAACTCCTCCACCGCCGGTTCCAGTGTCAGGTCGAGGATGAACTCCTCCACGAACTCCGGCGTCTGCAGCAGCGCGTACGTCTTCCGCGCGTGCTCGCTTAGGTCTTGGTACAGGTCGCCCAGGAAACGCGTGTCCAGCTCCGCGTCCGTGAAGTCGTAGCGGATCTCGCCGTCCGCACCCCGCTCCCGCCAGAACGCGAGCAACCCGCTGGCCGCCTCGTAGCCCGGGTCCAGCTCCCACAGCGGGTTGTGCTCACGGTCGAAGAGGCTGGCCACTGTCGGATTGCTTGCCGCGAGTGCCTTGAAGGATGCCGTCAGCCAGTCGCGGTCGTTGTGCTCCGGGTTGGCGCGGAAGTACTCCGCGTGACGGTCCTCCGCCTCCGCGAGCCGCTCCCCCGGCCCCGAGAGCCACGCGTCCGGCACCAGCCCGTTGTCCTCGCAGAACCGCACGAACACGCACGCCAGCACCCACGCCGCCGCGACCTGCGTCACCCGCTCGTCGCGCCACGTCTCGTACGTCGCCGCGGTCCGCTGGGCCCCGTACGCGGACTCGTACTCGCTCCGGAGCGCCCTGCGGAACTCCTCGACCGAGTCGGTCCGACCGCGCAGGTCGTCCTCAAGGATCCCCACCTGCTTCTGCAGGTCCTTGAGCAGTGCGGCCTTGTCCACCAGCGGCGCCTTTCCCTCGTCACAGCCGTTGCCCCGTACCGCGACGGCATATCCGCTCATCCTGCCAGGCCGGAGGCGCTTTCCGTCCTGGTATGGGAACCCCGGGGCTCCCGAGATCAGAGATCTACGACTGGACCTTCGGCACGCCGCCCTTACGCCCGATGGAGAACGCGATCCGGTACACGTCCGGCAGGTCGATCCGGCCGTCCTTGCGCCGCCGCATCACGCCCAGCGCGATCAGTTCGTCGATCAGGCGCACGTAGTCGTCCGCGTATCGCGGCCCGGTACGGACCTCCGCGCCGTTCCCATTCGCGTTGGCTCGGGCCGCCTCCCGCTGGAGGACCGACGTCAGGCCGTACTCGTTCCACCGGTCCAACACCAGGGTCTGGTCGATCGGCACCTGCTGGCCGGCCAGCGGGTCGATGGCCGTGTGGACCCACGGCATGTCCTCGCGGATCTCACCGACACGCGTCTGCGAGGCCGACTGGACCCCCCGGCGGATTCCCTCGTGGTGGATGGCGTACTCGTGCGCCGCGTAGTTCCCGCGCGTTTCGTCCACGGCCATGCCGAGGGCGTTGAGGAAGCTGCGGGGGCTGACCTGCTCGACGCCGTCCATGAGGTGGTTGGGGAGCCAGGTGTAGGTGATCCCCTTGCGGAAGTTCGCTCCCATGTAGGGGCCCGCGAGGACGCTGAAGGTATCGGCCTGGGTTCCCTGGTCGCCGAGCAGCGTCGACGGCAGCAGGTGCCGGCCGTGCGTGTGCTCGGCCCAGCCGCCGGTCAGGGCGCGGAAACGCCGCGACTCCTCGCTGTCGTGGTTGCCGAGGTAGTGGAAGAACAGGCCGTACAGGTTGGTCGTGGACCACTTCAGACTCGCGGCGTTCGCGGTCAGCTTGGACGCGTCGGGGAAGTGGAGCAGAGCGCCGTCGAACATGTCGGGGCGGATGAAGATCTTGCAGCGGATGTTCCTGGTGCCGAGCCGCATCTCCAGTGCGAGCTGGAGGATTCCGGCGACCAGGCGGTCGGCCTGCGCTCGGTCACGGTGGAGGTGCTCCAGGGCATCGAAGAGCACAAGCTTCGTGATCTTTTCAGTCTGAGCTTCCTTGTCGGCCTGCGCGATCGTCCGGTCCCGCTCTCCTGGATGTTCCTGCACCCAGGCGATGCGCTCCTTCCAGCCCACCAGATCCCGGAGCTGCGGCTGTCCGAGCGCCACCAGCAGGACGGCGTTCCAGAGGTCGTACGGCCGGACACCCGCGTCGACGAGGCTGGCCAGCTCACCTGGGCCCGGATACAGATCAGGGGCCAGCTGCGCGCCGTAGCCCTGGGAGACCTGCAGGTGCCGGAGCCTCTCGATTCGGTACTCCTCGGCGGCGACGTCCCGCAGCTGGTCGTCAAGGAGCGACCGGTACCAGAAGGTCTTGCCCACTCCGCGGCCACCCCGGACCACCGTGGTGTCCACGTGCAGCGCCAGTCGGTGGCTGTCCGGCGTGAAGAGAGTGGACAACGAAGGCTCGACCGTGTCCGCGTCCTGGGCCGGCGGGAGCGCCAAGCTCAGCAGGTCGCGGTATTCCTCGGGGCCGAGCGGGGTGGTCATCGCGGTCCTTCGATCATCAGGTTGGTGGCGGTCTCAAGGAAGGAAGCGTACGCAGTCCGGACGAACGATGCGCCTTCCCAGCCCGGCGTCGAGGCGGCGTCGAGGCCGACAAGCTCGAGGGTGAACAGCACCGGGATCGGCGCATGGGGTGCGGAGTCGTCCTCGGGGCTCGGGTTGAAGCCCGAGGCGTCGTCTGCGGCAAGATCGTCGTAGAGGACGGAGAAGCACGACCAGGCGTGATCGCGGAACGACTCCAGGTACTCGGCTCGGGGACGATCAGGAGAGTCCGGGACCATCGAGGCGACCATTCGCAACTTCTCCCGGATCGCCGGCGCCTGCCCGGACGATCGCCAGGCCGTGAAGAGGTCGCGGTAGCCGGCCCAGGTCTGGCCGTTGTCGCTGCCGAACAGCAGGGCGAGGTCGCAGAGGCGGGAGATCGCGACGGCCGCGATGTCGTGGATGCCGGCCCGGCTGTCGATGAGTACGACATCGGGACGCCGACTCTGCCGGGCCACGGCGTCCTCGCAGGCGCGGACCGCCGCCTCCAGCCGGTCGGCGAAGCCGGACATGCCGTGGGCGGGTACGTCGGCATAGACACGGTTGAGCTTGTCGACATACGCGTACTCGGTGCCCTCTGCTCCGCGCCCGCGGGCGGGTGCGACCCACAGTTCGCCGTTGCCCTGGACGGGGACGTGAGTGGCCGGTGCGACGAGGTCCAGACCCTCCTCGTTGCCGAGGGCCGACTCGACGAGCTGGTCGACGATCCCGTACTGGGGCAGCTGGTCCTCGGCGACGAGCAGTGGACCGGAGCCGGGTGATTCGAGGTCCAGATCGACGACGAGCACGCAGTGGTCTTGGTCCGCGAGGTGCTTGGCCAGCATGAAGGTGGCGGTGGAACGGCCTACGCCGCCCTTGAAGCCGTAGAGCGCGGTGCGCGAGGTACGGACGCCGTCCGAGTCCGCTGCCGGGGTGCTGACCTTGGCCCAGTCCTCACCGACGACGGTGTTGTCGAGCCAGCTGATGCGGCCCTGCCCGGGGCCGGGGACATAGCCGAACTCGTCGGCCGCGCGGGGCGAAGCCAGGAGTGCGTCCGGCTGGAAGAGGCCGGATGCGAGCAGGAGGGGGCGTTCGGCCGCGTACCGGCCGAGACTGGTGACGAGCTGTTCCTGCCATGCGTCGGCCTGCGCCCGGTCGACACCACCGCCGGTCCGGTCGTCCAGGAGCAGGGAGAACCGGCCGAGGAGGTCCCGTACGAGCAGGACGTCGACACCGGTTGCGGCCGCGGCACGGGCAACAGCCTGGGCGAGGGGGCGCGCCTGGTCGAAGCGGACCGGGTCGTTGGGGAAGGTCACGTGAGAACTCCGACGATGAGCGCCTGCTCGTGCAGGCTGAGTATCTGTTCGGCCGCGGCGCGGCGGTCGCTTACCTGGGCCGGGTCGACGGAGGCTCCATCGAGGTAGCGGTCCTCTGGCGACCAGTCGGCGAACGGCTGCCACGCACTGATGACACCGGACAGTATGGTTCCGCCCCGGCCGTGCATCTGCAGCGCCGCGGCGGCCAGCATGGGCTCGGTGTCGGTCTGGAGGGACGGAAAGTGTCCCAGGAACCTGGGCTTGCCGTTCTGCTTGGGCAGCCAGGGCCTGTTGTGCGGCTCCACCGAGACCAGGTTGTTCCGGATCAGCAGGCTCTTGACCGCGCACTCGGCGACGAAGCCGTAATGGTGGTCCGCGTTGGGGAGTCGGCCGTCTTCGTGCAGGTAGACCGCGTCGTCGTGGTGACGCAACGCGGCACTCGCGTAGTGGTCTTGCAGAGTGGTCTCGGGCACATCCGGATCCTATGCGGCGCCGCCCCCGAGCAGGGCGGCGCCCTCACCATCAGGCACCCTGACGATCAGGCTCCCTGCCGCAGCTCCTTGAGGAACAGCCTGTCCAGCACGGCCCACTCCGTCGCCCGGTCCACGACTTCGACGGTGCGGCCGTCCAGGGACGGTGACTGCTTCGGGTCTTCCATCGGGCACAGCCACCACAGGCCGTGCGGGAGGTCCGCCGGGCGGCGGGCTGACTGCTGCAGGGCCGTCAGGAGGTCGCGGCCGCCGCCGTCCCAGTACCGGGCCAGGAGGCCGGCGTTGTGGACGAACAGAACGGCCTTCGTGCCCGCAGCCTCGGCGCGGGAGACCAGCCGCTCGGCGAGGCGCTCGGTCACCACCTGGGTGTAGGAGCGCAGCGCCGCACCGAGTTCACCGGTCTCCGTGAACCTGGCGTCGGCCCGTAGCACCGCCTGCCACTTCTTGCCCCGTTCCTCCACCAGGCCGCGGAACACCTCCAGGAACTCCGCATTCAGGTCCACCCGTGCGACACCGAACTCGACCGCCACGGCATCCGCCGTACCGGGCAGCTCGGTGCCCTTGACGGTCAGTGCCAGGAAGCCTCCCCGTCGTGCCGCCGCGGTGAGCCGGGCGCGGAGGATCGCCTGCGGGTCCCGTCCCGCGGACGCTGCCGCCTGGGCTTCGGCGGTGAGCACGCTGGTACGCGTGTAGCTGAGGCTCGACCAGTGGTTCGGCTCCTTGACGGGCGGGAAGAACCGCTTACGTTCATGGTGGTAGGACAGCGGGAACTGTGCCTCACCCAATGCCTCTTCGAGCTCGACGTGGGTCGGTTCTGCAGCGGCACCCAACAGAGGAAAGCGGGCCTGGACCCGCGCCAGCAGCTCCCGGGGCGAGATGCCCTGGTCGTTGCGGACTCCTGCGGCTGCCTGGGAGATGCGCAGGGCGCGGGCGAGTTGCAGGTCGGTCGGGTAGAGCTCAAGCCGCGGTGAGGCCGCCACACCCTTGGCCACGGCCGCCGCGAGGGCGACCAGCCGCGTGTCCGCCAGGGGCGGCATGCCTTCCGGGGCCGGTACGGCGCGCAGCTCGCGGACCACCGTGGCGCGGCCGGGGAGTGGGTCGCGGCCCGCAAGGTCCTCGGCGGTCACGCCCAGAGCGGCGGCGTGGGCTGCCAGCTCCTCAGGGGTCGGATCGTCGGTGCCCGGCAGGGAGTCGAGGGCGAGCAGCACGCTGGAGCCGCGGCGCAGGATCTCCAGGCGCGGCTCGTCTCCTTCGCGGTCGTCACCGCGTCGGCGCGCCTCGGTCTCGGCCGCTGCCCGCACCACGGCCAGCGCCTTCGCCATGGTTTGCCCGGGGGTGTCGTCGCCTGCGCCGTGGCGGACGCGGAGCTCGGCGGCGGCCTCCTGGACGGTCATCACACGGCCGGATTCGGCGAGGACCTGCACCAGCTCGTCGCGGATCTGGGAGATCCACTGGGCCTGCGCCCATTCCTCGACCGCGGCAGTCTGGTGCCTGGAGACCGTTGCCTGGCTGATCCCGAGTTGCCTGGCGATCGCGACCTGCGCGGGCCACACGTCCAGGGCAGAGGTGCCGGAAAGGCCGAGGGTCAGGCGGACCGCCTCGGGGCGGAGGTTGCCCTTGCGGGCAGGCGCCGGCTCCAGGCGTGCTGCGAGCGCGTCCACGGACTCGAACCGTACGCCGAGGACGTCATCCGTCTCGCTCTGTCCTGCCGGGTCGGCCGCCGGAGCGATGCGGCGCAGTGCACTCCACTGCTTGTGGCGGCGGTTGAGCTCCTTGCGTACGAGGGCTCCGGCGCCCCGGGCGCGGGAGATCGTATGCGGAGGGATGTCGAGCAGCGTCCCGACGGTGGTGGCGCCCAGGCTCGCAGCGACGGAGGCGGCCCGCGGGGACAGTCCCGCCGCGTCCAGTGCGGTCGTCAACTCGGCTGCAGCCGCAGCGTGGTCACGCGCCTCGTCGGTCGTGGCGACCCCGGCCCCCATGGTGGCCGGTGTGGTGACGGGCGGCGCCGAGTCTGCGGTGCGGAAGAGCTGCCGCCAGGCGTCCTGCATCTGCTGGAGCGTGTCGAAGCGGTGGTCGAGGTCCCGGTGCAGGGCCCTCCGGAAGAAAGTGGTGAGCCCGTCCTGCAGCCCAGGCTCGAACAGTTCCCCTGCGATGTAGAGCTCAGCATGGGGGACCGTACGCGGGTCGATCTGGCCGTCTCCCCAGACGGGGCGCACACCCGATGCCATCTCGTGCAGGGTCACGGCGGCGGCGTACCACTCGGCGTGGTCGTCGAAGCGGGGCCGGCGCGTGTCGCCGAGGAACGGGTCCAGGTAGCCCCTCGTCCCCGCGCCGATCTCGCGGTCGGGCACGTCCGCGAGGGAGAAGTCGAACAGCATCAGCTGCCAGGAACCGTCGTTGCGCTTGAAGAGGCCCAGGTTGTCCGGCTTGATGTCCCGGTGCCGGATCCCCTTTGCCGCCAGCTGGTCGAGGCCGAGGAACAGGTCGTTGCCGTACCGCTCCAGTTGGTCGTATGTGAGCCGGCCCTCACCGCGGAGCCTTGCGCCCAGGCTCAGTTCGCCTGCGTACTCGATCTCCAGGAGAGTGTGTCCGCCGAGTTCCCGGGGTTCCTCCAGGAGTCGCACGATCCGACCGCCGCCGATCTCCTTGAGCGCCCGGGCCTCCGCGAAGAGACGGGCGTCCTTCTGCCGGTCGAGGGCGACCTTGAACACGCGTTGTTCCCGGACCGGCTCTCCGGCGGGCCCGTCCTCGTCGTCGACGGGCCGGTCCACCAGGAGTGCGCGGGCGGTGGCGCCGGTGCCGAGGACTCGCTTCACCGTCCACGTGTCGTCGAGCGGCTGGCCCGGAAGCACGGTGAGTGGGTCCGCGGCCGGGAGGCCGGGCTGTTCGGGGATGACGGAGTCCTGCTCCGCCTGGTCGAGAAGATCGAGGAAGCGGTCGGCAGAATCGATGCGGGCGTTGACGTCGGCGCGGGTGGCCTGGAACACGAGGTCGTCCAGGGCTGCGGAGATCCCGTCGGCGACGGCGTAAGGGTGCAGGCCGCCCTCGGCAGCCAGCCGGTCGATCAGAGAGCTGCGACGGTCTGCGGGCGCTTCCCCTGTCAGCAGCAGATAGGCGAGAGTGCCGAGGCCGAAGAGGTCCAGGTCGACGGGGTCCGCGAACTCCTGGTCGGTCTCCGGGGCCAGGTAGACGCGGGCGGCGTCCGTGATGAGGCCCGCGTCCAGTGCGGTGCCGGCAAGTGAGGTCAGGCCGCTTGTCTCGAAGTCGCGGGCCGCCGTCTGCCAGTCAGCGATCCGGATGACGGGGTCCGCGCCGTCCTGCTTCGCGGTGACGTAGACGGAGCGTGCGGCGAGCGCACGGTGGTAGAGCGAGCGGTTGTGTGCGTAGCGCACCGCCTCGGCGAGCTGACGCACGAGATCGAGGCGCATCTCGGGGGTGAGGCGGCCGCCGTAGGCGTCGAGGTAGGCATCGAGACGAAGGTCGGAGTGGCGGTGGCGGAAGAGGATCGCCGGGCCGCCCTGGTGTTCGCGGATCTGGGCCGCCTGCGCGATGCCGCGGTGGTTGATGCCCTGGAGCACTTGGTACTCGCGGCGTGCTGCCCGGTCTGCGGCACGTTTTTCGGTGTCCCCGACAGCCTGCCCTACGAGGTAGATGCGTACGCGGCCCTCTTCCTGGACGAGGCCGTCGTCGCGTACGGCGAGCCGGTCCTCCCAGCCCGGCCCGACGTCCAGCGCGCGCGGCTCCAGCTTCCAGTCGTCACCGAACCTCAGGTGGGCGACGGAATGGCTGATCCCTATGCGCTGGATCCACTTTTCGAGAAGCTGCGCTGTGTGCGAGGTGACACGCCAGCTCTCTCGTTCGGGGGGAAGCCCCAGCAGGTCGTCCCAGATCTTGGCGAGTCCGCTGGACCCGTCGTTGAGGCCGTAGACACCGGTGCGCTGGAACTCGTCGAGCTCGCTGATCAATCCGGCCCCGTGGAGGAAGACGGCGGGTTTGACGAACGGCACGTCGCGCGGATCGTCACCGCAGGCGCGAGCGGCCCGCTCAAGTTGGTTCTTCAGCTCTTTGGTCTTGATGTCCGTGAGATGAAGGGGGTTCTTGAGGGTGCGCACCCGGTCGGCATGGAATTGCCAGGTGTCTCCGTGATTGACGACCCGGCCCGGGTGGCCCTTCAGCTCGAGGAGATAGAGGCCGCCCGGTACGGCGATCAGCAGATCGCACTCGTTGATGCGCCCCGAGGCGGCGGTGAAAGAGAAGGTCGCCCAGGCGCTGTACGGCTCGGTCTTGGGCATCAGGCGACGGATGTGGTCGAGTCCGTCCTGCTCCCACGCGAACCCGGACCTCCGCGGCTGGAACCAGCGCTCCCTGCTCAGCGGCGGACCGGGCTTGGGGGCGGGGGGCCGAGCTGCCGGCGTCACCGTGGGACCTCCAGGGTGTCTGGTACGTGGTGGACACGGGGGATTCGGATGGCGACTTTACCCGCGACCGGTGACACGTGGGCCGGGACGGAGATCATTCTTGGACGGCGGCCTAAGCGGGCTGGTTTCGGTGGCCGCAGGAAGACCCTGCTGCCACTCTGTCCGCGAACGATCGAGGTGGCAGATGAGCAAGGATGTGGCATCCGACGAGTCCGGGGCGATCGACAGCGAGGTGCTCGTCCACGGCTGGGACGAAGATGAAGAGGAGTGGGACGAGGAACGTCCCGAGAACTTCGAAGACCGCCAGCAGGTGGCGCGAGCCATTGCGCTTGCCGAGAAGGAGCCCGGCAAAGGTGTCCCCAGGCTTCTCGGGATGCTGACCGACACGGATCTCGATGAGAACGGGGACTTCGAGCTGCGTTCGGATGCCATGGCGCACCTGCGCGGCATGGGAGGTCCGGCAGAGCAAGCCGCCATGTGGGTGGTCGAGTACGCGCACACCGTCTACGACCTGACTGCGATCTACATGAACTCCGGCTCTGCATCTGCTCCGCCGGACAGAGACCGCAGTCCCGAGGAGCGACGTAAGGAGACGATCAGTTCGCTCGCCTTCCTGACTTCAGCGAGGGAGCTGGACGAGAATTTGCGCTGGCGGGCGATCGACGGGTACCTCGCAGCGACGGGTACGAGCGGGTACCGGCAGCTGAGCGAGATCGCGCCTGACATCTCCCTGGACCGGGCCGTGTACGGATACGGCTGCGGCGACGACCAGTTCACGGGCAATCTGCGGAACCTGATCGCCCAGGACGGCGACCAACCCCTCGCTCTGCGCATCAAAGCCATCGAGCTGCTCTGGGAGGACAGTCCTGGTGCTGCAGCCGGCGGCCTGGCGAGCGTCCTGGAAGCTCTTCCGATGGGTGACCGGTCGCCGGTCGACTTGGTGCACGCGCTCAGCGGGATGACCCGAGAAGAGATCGAAATCCTCCTCGACGGGCTCGAAGGGGACGAGTTCAGTCGCGCGGACAGCCGTTTCCACAGTTCTGTTCTCGATGCCCTCGACGCTGCACACGAGATGTGTCCGTCGGGGAGCCTCGGTGAGGTCTTCCACACATGGACGCGCGAGGCGGTCGTCAGATGGGGGCGTGGAGCGGAGCCGAAGGGCCGTCTCGACGCATCCGAGAAGGTCGCCCTGACTCGGCTCGCCGCACGGTACGCCCAAGTCCGGTCCGTGACCTTCACCGACGGATGCGCGGCCCAGGCAGACCTCTTCCAGGGGATCTCCGATGGGGATGACATCTGGGAGGAGTTCACCGTGGGTGATGCGTGTCGGATGGCTTTGCACGCATCGCCCGACGTGCGATGCGTCCTGCGGGTCGTACCGACGGCCCGGCCCGGAGTGCGCGCCTGGCAGTTGGCCGTCGAGGAGCGGGACCCCCACGGCCTCGAAGTCTTTACGGGTGAGATCACCGAGCTCGGGGAGCGCAGCAGCGTCGATCTCCCGGATCGGCTGATGGCTCAGGCCGACCGGGTCCGGTTGCTGTTCGAAGGCATCGCGGAGCTCTCCTGAGCATCCGGGGCAGGGGGCCAGGCCCCGGGGACCCCCCCGGGGCCAGGCCCCCTGCCGACCTGTGCGCCGGTCAGTCGCGGGTCGCGGCTATGGCGGCCACGCGGCCGCGGACCAGGAACCAGCCGCCGACCAGGGCGGCGCCGATCAGCGGGACGAACGTGACCGTGGTGCGGCCCACGCCGCCGTCGCACCACATCAGGACCAGCACGGCGAGGAGGAAGGCCAGGGTCACGAGCTGGGTGTACGGGGCCCACGGGAGGCGGTAGGCGGGGCGCTCCAGGAGGCCCTGCTTCGCGCGGCGCCAGAAGTGGAGCGAGCAGAGCATGACCATCGCCCAGGTGCCCAGGATGCCGAGCGAGGCGAAGTTCAGCACGATCTCGAAGGCCTCCTCCTCCATGAAGTAGTTCAGGCCGACACCCGCGACGCCGAAGGCGGCGGTGAAGAGGACGCCGCCGTAGGGGACCTTGCCCTTGTTCATGACGCCGGTGAACTTCGGGGCTGAGCCGGCGAGGGACATCGAGCGCAGGATGCGGCCGGTGGAGTAGAGGCCCGAGTTCAGGCTGGAGAGGGCCGCCGTCAGGACGACGAGGTTCATGATGCCGGCGGCGCCGGGCACGCCGAGCTTGTCGAAGACGGTGACGAAGGGGCTCTGGTCGGAGGAGTACGCGGTGTACGGCAGCAGCAGGGCCAGGAGGACGACCGAGCCGACGTAGAAGATGCCGACGCGCCACATGATCGAGTTGATGGCCTTGGGCATGATCTTCTCGGGGTTCTCGGTCTCGCCCGCGGCGACCCCGCAGAGCTCGACGGAGGCGTACGCGAAGACCACGCCCTGGACGACCAGGAGCATCGGGAGGACGCCGACGGGGAACAGGCCGCCGTTGTCGGTGACGGAGGACAGGCCCGGGGTGTGGCCGTCGATCGGGTGGCTGGTCGCCACGAGCCAGACGCCGACCACCAGGAAGACGACCAGGGCGGCGACCTTGACCAGGGAGAACCAGAACTCCATCTCGCCGAAGTACTTCACCGAGATCAGGTTCGCGGTGAGGACGACGGCGAGGGCGACGAAGGCGAGGACCCACTGGGGGACGTCGGTGAACAGCGACCAGAAGTGGGCGTACGTCGCGGCGGCCGTGATGTCGGCGACGGTGGTCGTGGACCAGTTCAGGAAGTAGAGCCAGCCGGCCGTGTAGGCGCCCTTCTCCCCCATGAACTCGCGCGCGTAGGAGACGAAGGCTCCGGAGGAGGGCCGGTAGAGGACGAGCTCGCCGAGGGCCCGGACGACGAAGAAGGCGAAGACTCCGCACACCGCGTAGGCGATGGCGAGGGAGGGGCCGGCTCCGGCGAGGCGGCCGCCCGCGCCGAGGAACAGGCCCGTGCCTATCGCCCCGCCGATCGCGATCATGTTGATGTGGCGGGACTTGAGGTCCTTGCTGTAGCCCTCGTCGCCGGCGTCGACATGCCGGGTGGACGCCGGGGCGGGGGCCTCGGCCAAGGTGCGGTCACTCATGTACGACTTCGCCTTCGTGGATCGGACAGGCAGGTCCGGACCGCGCGCCGGGGGCGGCTTGGTGTCCCCCGTGGTGCGGTCCGGGCGTTTTGCTCGCACCAGGAGACCACGGGGCTCCGGTACCCGCCAAAATCGACCCCATGCGCACGGAAGCCCCCGACGACCTTGGAAAGGGGTGTCGGGGGCTCCCGTGGGGCTGGAAAGCGAGGTCAGTCGCCGGTGGTGCCGTCTGCGGCCTGGTCGAGGCGGAAGGCCTCGTTGCCCAGGCCGATGCGGGCGTGCACCTCGGGCCGGCGGCTGCGCAGCACGGTTCCGTAGAGCAGGCCGGCCACGACGGCGGCGCCGATGATCCCCGGCAGGGCCCAGCTGAGCGCGGAGCCTTCCGCGGCGCCGACCAGGACGCCGAAGTCCTTGACGGTGTAGACGGCGATGCCGAGCAGCGCGAGGCCGGCGGCGCCGGCCGCGACGAGGCGCCAGACCTGGGCGCGGGCGGTGCCGCGGCGGACGAAGAAGGCGATGACGGCGAAGGAGGCGGCGGCCATCAGGAGGGTGATGCCGAGGGCGCCGACGCTGCCCATCCACGTGAAGAGGTGCAGCACGGGGGCGGTCGGGTCGCCGGCGGGCAGGTCGTCGGTGGCCGCGAAGGCGATCACGACGAGGGTGGCGATGCCGGTCTGGAGCAGGGAGCCGGTGCCGGGGGCGCCGGTGCCGGGGTTGGTGCGGCCGAAGGCGGCCGGGAGCAGGCCCTCGCGCCCCATGGCGAAGGCGTAGCGGGCGACCACGTTGTGGAAGCTGAGCACGGCCGCGAACATGCCCGTCACGAAGAGGACGTGCAGGACGTCGGTGAAGGTGGCGCCGAGGCGGCTCTCCGTGAGCTGGAAGAGCAGGCCGGGGCCGGCCTCGGCGGAGGTCCGGACGACCTCGGCGGGGCCGGTGGCGACGGTCAGGGCCCAGGCGCTGAAGGCGAAGAACAGGGCGACGAAGCCGACGGCGAGGAACATCACCCGGGACACGACGATGTGCGGCTTGCTGGTCTCCTCGGCGTACACCGGGGACTGCTCGAAGCCGACGAAGGCGGCGATGCAGAAGCACAGGGCGGTGCCGAGGCCGGCGCCGCCGAGGGTTTCGGGGTTGAAGGCGTGGAGCGAGAGGCCTTCGGGGCCGGGCTCGCCGAGGGCGGCCACGTCGAAGATGACGACGAGGGCGCACTCGATGAGCAGGAGGACGCCGAGGACCTTGGCGTTGAGGTCGATCTTCAGCCAGCCCAGGGCGCCGGTGGCGGCGACGGCGATCAGGGCCGGGACCCACCAGGCCAGCTCGATGTCCAGGTAGGTGGCGAACAGGCCGGAGATCTCGAAGCCGAGGATGCCGTAGACGCCGACCTGCATGGCGCTGTACGCGACGAGCGCGACGAGGGAGGCGCCGGCGCCGGCGGTGGGGCCGAGACCTCGGGCGATGTAGGCGTAGAAGGCCCCGGCGTTGTGGACGTGGCGGCTCATCTCGGCGTAGCCGATGCTGAAGAGCGCCAGGACGATGCCGAGGATGACGAAGAGCAGCGGCTGGCCGACGATGCCCATGACGCCGAAGGTCGTGGGCATGACCCCGGCGACGACCATCAGGGGCGCGCTGGCGGCGAGCACGGACAGCAGCAGGCCGGCGGTGCCGAGGCGGTCGGCGCGCAGGGCGCGGTCCTGGCCCTTGTACGTGCGTATCTCGGGCGGGTCTTGCAGCGTGGTCGATCTACCCGTCGGCATGGCGGAGTCCTTTCGGGGCGCTGGTCTTTCGGGGGTGTGGTCAGGAGGTGCCGAGCGCGGCACTGCGCGCCGCGAGGAAGGCCTTGTGCGGGTCGAGGTCCGGATAGGACCAGGGGGCGCGGGTGGCGTGGCTGCCGATCCGGTGGAAGAGGGCGGCGGCCTCGGCGGGGCGGCCCTCGCAGAGCTTGGCGTGGGCGAGGAAGTTGAGGTCGACCCGGTTGCGGGGGTGGTCCTCGCGCTCCCACTCCAGCCACCAGTCGAACGCGGAGCGCAGGACCTGGCGGGCCCGGCGTCCGGACCAGTGGTCGGCGGCGCGGCCGGGGCCGTGGCCGTGGACGGCGGCGAGCACCCGGTAGCGCTCGGCGTGCGCGATGACGGGGAGCACGGCGAGCGGCGAATCGGCCGGGGACTCCTCGGCGGCCCAGGCCGCGAAGTCGTAGACCTCGTGGAGCGGGTCCTGGCCGGCGGCGCAGGCGCGTTCGGCCAGTCGGGCGACCATCAGGTGGTGGGCGTGGTGGTGCTCGCGGTGGCGGGCGCGGACCTGGTCGAAGTGGCGGCTGAACTCCTCCTCGGTGCCGAAGGCGCGGGAGAGGAGGAGCAGGCCGAGCCAGGGGGTCGGGTCCGCGGGCAGCAGGGCGGCGGCGCGGCGGCAGGCTTCCTCGGCGGCCGCGGGCGGGCCCTTGCGGCGCACGGCGTTGAAGACGGCGGCGCAGGCCAGGAGGGTGGCGGCGTCGGCGCTGTCCGGCTCGGCGAGCAGCCATTCGCGGGCCCAGGCGGTGGCCGCCGGGGTTTCGGCGAGGACGACGATCCGGTGGCCGCGGCGGTCCCAGTCGTCGCCGGTGCCGACGAGGAGGGAGCGGGCCTTGGCCCACCGGCCCTGGGTGAACTGGGCGCGGACGTCGACGAGTTCGACGTCGCACAGGGCGGCGTCGAAGAGCTGGGCATCGCGCTTGCGGGCGCGGCCGAGGGGCGGCGGAGGTGGGGACATCCGCGGTTTTCCCTCCAGGACGCGGGCGGACGAGCGTGAGCACTGGCCGGATCGCGTGCACGGTGCACACGACTGGTCCGGCCGGGGGTCTGGGGATCGTGCCGGTGAGCGAACCGGTGATCACGGACAGCAAAGCGGTACGCACAGCTCCGAGTCAAGGTCCAGTCCACTGCGTGGCGGGTTTCAACTGCTCGGGCGGCGGTGCGAGTTGGGTCGGTTGTACCGGTTGGTAAGGCGTTGGCCCGGGCTCGGGGAGCCCGGGCCGGGACCGCTTACGACGGTCTGCCGCCGCACCCGCCGGGCCCCCCGTCCGCCGCGCCCGCCATGGGCGGAGGCCGCGCTGAGCGGGGCGAAGACCGCGGCGACGGCGGGGCCGGCGGAAGCGGGGCGGTCGGCGGGGCGCGGCCCGGGCGGGGCGGTGGTCCGTACCGGTGGACACGGGTGGGCGGCCGGCGGCCGTCGTGGAGGTGACCGGACGATGGCGGCGCGGCCGTCCGACGCGGGCCGGGAGCCCGCGCCGGACGAGGGCGGGCCGTACGCGCCGGTGGCCGAATGGCGCCCGGCGCACGAGCCGTTCCGGCACGGCGAATCCGTCAGGACGGCCGACGGTACCCGCCCCCGCGCGGTGGACGACGGCACCCGGACGGTGACGGGGCGCGGTTCCGGACCGCGGAACGGCCGACCCGGAACCCGGGCCGGCCCGCCCCGGGGCGGCGGGGCCGGCCGGGGCAGCGGGGCCGGCCGGGGCAGCGGGGCCGGCCGGGGCGGCGGGCCCCAGCC